>JAYUEB010000557.1:0-3771 GCA_043739525.1 Bdellovibrionales bacterium | reverse complement strand
CAATTGGTTCAGCTTTATATGCCATATATGTATTATGAATGAATTTAACATTTAGTCAATAAAATGTTAAATTCATTCACTCGGCTTAATTCAGTTATAGCAGAGGAAAGCTAAGGAGAAATAATATCTTATCGAGACTTGTCGCTTCAAAACTATCATTTTTTTGGTTTTGGTGAAGGCGACGAACCATCCTTGCGACAAGTAATGAATCCATTGATGAGATCACTTCTTCGATTTTTTTTCTGCCAATAAAAAACGATATTATTTGAATTTATAACAGCCTCACAAAGCCGTACCACATCGCCGTCTCCTTTTGGTGGACTCGCACATTGAGATACACGCCAGGTCACCAAGGATTCAATATCTTTACCAGCAATATCAGGAAAATTCTTATCGACAGAAGTAATTCTCTTCGCGAGCTCCAGGCAATCCTTATCAATATTGGCAAAACAAAATTTTGTCAGGGTGACACTAACTAAAACGAAAAGTGTAATTTGCTTCATAAGATACTCCCTACCCCAAATTACCTAAATTATCAGACACGTCGCCATTAGGTCTTGCTCGAAGGTATTTTATTCCACGAGAAGAAGTGACGATCACTGCGTCAACTTTTATCTGCTTAGCAAGCCGAATACCATCAGCTTTAGAAACCCAACCATAACCATCAATTTGGTAGTACTGAATGGTGCCCTTTTCGTCTTTTCGAACGCCCGTGATCTGAGCTTTTTCTTGATAGGACTTGATCTGACCTTCTTTTTTACTCCAACCCTCCATGAGCTCTATGGCATGCCAAAGTTTTTCAAACTCGTTCACCGAAAAATCCTTAAGCTTTCTACTATCTTTAACGCCAGTTTTTTTACGCAAAAACTTAACGTACTTTTTTGTATCGTTTTCGTGAGCAGGTGCATATTTTTTCATGAGGGCCGGAATATCAAAATCGCCGTAAACATTTTTTAGCAAATCAAGAAGTGCCTCATGGCCCGTTTTATAATCTGGGAATACGGCAAATCCACCAGCATTACCGATTGCGCCGCCCCTCTTGCTTACGTCCCCGACAACTAAATTGCCTGGGTTCTGATTACGCCAAGGTCGATTCCCACCGATAAATTTCCAATCTTTACCTTTAATATCTGTGTAGATAACTGAGTTTTGAGGGCCCGATCGCGCTTTGATATATTGAGGCATTGAAATAATTTACTCAATTAGCGCTAGAATACAATGCCGCAATTGATTTTTCTGGTCAGCTCTTTTTATTTTCTGCACCTTTATTTAGATCGGCTTCTCAGATAAATACAAACAATAGTTTATATATCGATGTTTCGAGCGGCTTAAATTCGGATTGATCTCAGAGCCGCTCTCAATTTACTGCATCCATTTTGGCACTCTAAAAATTCTTAAAAAATCTTGGACTTCCCCATGTTGACGTTCCTGATTCATAGATGACTCTGGCCTGCGACTTCCAAATCCATGCTTGCAGAGAATTGATCTTACCTACACTTGCACTTAAAATGACGAAGCCGAGAATCCACGGCAATATTTTTTCAAGATTCATTTTTGAACTCCTTGTTTGAGAACTTTGATTTTTTGGATTTTTGTGATGATGCTAAATGGGTCGTCGACCCGTCCTGAATTCTTTTGATCACTGACTTGACGACATTGTAACTCCAAGGCTTTTTCATCCGCGACTTAACGCCTTCGGAGTTCAAATGCAAAACGATGGAACTAATGCTCAAGCCTTGCTTCCATAGATTGCCGATCAATTGGAGCGTAGGATATTCGACAGGGTCTTTAATAACAGCTCCCTGAAAAAAGCTGAAGCCATATGGAGGACGCGCTTTTGTTTTTCCGTTTCCCTGCCGCCATCTTTCGAAGGGCACCGCCTCCTGCGGCCGAAGTTCACGTTTGTGTTTTCGGAGAGCACTCCATATCGAGTCTCTTGAAAGACCTGTCTCGTTAGAAATATCGGTAATCGACATACCTTTTCGATAAAAGGGAGCCACTAATTCGAAAATAGGCATTGATCTTTTTTGAAGAAATTGAACAAAATCAAGGGGCGCTCCAATTTTGATTATTGATTGGACCAGGCATCCAATTTTCCTGTTCAGTTTTCAGGTTCTTCGGTTTTCAGCACTCAAAAGAAGATAAGAAAAACCCGATAGATGCTTTAATTTCATTTGAGAAAGAGAAAGCAGATAGCATTTCAAAGAATTTCGGTTCATTTCCAAGTTTGGTAGCGCTACGGTAGCACGTTGGTAGCATCACTAAGGCACGATTTTAGGTTCTTCTCACTTGATAGTGGGTCATGTCTTCAAAGCCTTTTAGGCGCACAGGCGTTCAGGGTTCTGACACCGTACTGACTCCGTTCAGACAGCGTAGCCATATAATTTTTGATCAAATGAGGGAGCCCCTCTTCATTGAAAGATCCAAGATCCTTTCAAAATCAAGACTTTCGGAATTTTGGCTCATCAATAGAAATCCTTCGAGCACAAGTTGAGCTGAAGTCGTCATAGAAAGGATGCTTTCGACCCGCTCTTTTGAAAATCGCTGTGCCGAGAGCTCTTTTGAGTTCAGCTTTGAAAGCTTACGACAGCCATCCTCCGCTTTTTTTAAAAAAACCCTTTCGCGCTGCCGCAAGACGCCAGCAATCACATCTTGCAACTTCGGATTTGCTTCATAGTAAACTGTTCCATGAGCTCCCGTCGAAGCTGCCTGAATGACTTTGTGTTTGAGAAGTTGGCGAATTGCAGTGCTCATTAATCCTTTTGAAACACGGAGTCGTTCGATCAACTCGGCCGAATCAAGTGCTTCGCTCGAGAGATAAAGATGAAGCCAAATGCGACCATGAATGCTTTTGAAACCCCAGTAAACCATGAATTGGCCTACGACTATTTCTAACCGCCTAACTTCGAGAAGCATTCAAGGCCCCCTGTTCTTCCCACTGAATTTGCAGACAAACCAAATCGAGATGCAAGGATAAATCTTTTTGCTATCTAGTTTACAGTAGTGTAAACTACTTTCGATTGTCAAACTATGACGAGAATTTTTGCCGAAGTGTTTCAATTCACTGGCGACGGCTCGGCAGACACAAGAATTGCTGAATGAAGCTCAAAAGGAGCTCGTAAATGAACATCAATAAATTTTTAAATCAGATGTGGAATGACTACTGCTCACTTAATCCTGATGCGCCAAAAATTTACAATCTCTTGAGAAGTGAGGGCGAAACGATCCAAAACGATCACATTGCAATTCGAACCTTTCGTCACCCCCGTCTCGGGCTTGGAAGCGCCATTCGCCAATTCGAAAAGCTTGGATACCAATTGGCCGATCAAGAATACTTTTTTAAAACTAAAAAACTTTACGCGAGACATCTTGTGCATTCTGATCAGAGCTACCCGAAAGTTTTTGTGAGCGAACTCGAAACCGAAAAAACATCAGCTTTCACAATGGAGACCCTCAACAAGTTAGCGGATCAAATTCCCGAAGGAGTGACCGAAACTCCTCAATTTTATTTCTCAGGTCGCCCTTGGACTATTAGCCATGCAACCTACGAAGAGTTGACGAGAGAAAGTGAGTACGCGGCTTGGGTGGCAGCTTTTGGATTCAGACCCAACCACTTCACAGTGAGCGTCAACGCCCTTCATCGCTTTAAAGATTTAAGTGTGTTGAACGTTTTTCTAAAGTCGCATGGTTTTGAACTTAACCAATCTGGCGGAGAGATTAAGGGGAGCACGACTCAACTTCTTGAACAGAGTTCGACGATGGCTCCCCTTG
>JAYUEB010000556.1:0-3777 GCA_043739525.1 Bdellovibrionales bacterium | reverse complement strand
AGCTCGAGCTTCACTCAAAAGAATGGCTTCGCACTAAGAAGTTCTCAAGCGAGTTTAAATTGCTCGCAAATTTATGTGCGAGCTACCAAGAGGCCATTGTTGACGTTTTGATTGATCGATTATTTCGTGCTGCTGAAAAATTTAATTTAAAACAAATTGTGGTAACAGGCGGCGTGAGTGCGAACTCCAGATTGCGTGTGCGGGTTCAGCAAGAGGCTGCTCTAAGATCCTATCAATTCGTCATGCCTCCGATACGTTACTGTACTGACAACGCTGCAATGATTGGCCTTGCGGGCATCATTCGATTGAATCGCGGTGAATTTTCGCTTCAAGATCTCGCACCAAAAGCGCGCGCACCTTTGGGTATTAAAATATGATTAAAGAGAAGCTCCTCGCGAGACTTGAAGAGATCGGTAATGACGGACCAAAGCGCTCGTTAGGTCAAAATTTCTTAATTTCAGAAATCGTCATTGATCGCATTATAAAAGCGGTTCAGAGATATATCGGTGAAGAAATTGTTGAAATCGGCCCTGGACTTGGATCGCTCACTGAAGAATTGATTACTCTCAAAAAACCTCTGACCCTCATTGAACTCGATAGAAAATTTGCTGATTACTGGCGCTCGAGATCAGAATCTGATCTCACAAAGGTTATTGAGGGCGATGCACTTCGAATTGATTGGGATCCGATTCTTAAAACCAAACAGGCTTTGCTTGTCAGTAATCTTCCGTATCAAATTTCTTCAAGTTTATTAATTGATCGTTGCATGAATCCCTATACTTTTTCGGCGATGATTCTCATGTTTCAAAAAGAAGTTGCACAGAGAATTGTGGCTGAAAGCCGAAGTAAAGATTACGGACTGCTGACTGTAATCGCGCAAAATTTTTGGAAGGTTGATCTCTTGTGCGAGTGCGCTCCACGAGACTACTACCCAGCACCTAATGTCGCGAGTCGGGTTTTAGTATTTAAAGTGCGAACTGATGCGATTGAATTTTCGCTGAGACCTGAGTTTCTCAAATTTGTAAAAGCCGGCTTCGCTCATCGACGAAAACATCTTTACAGCAATTTAAAAGGCCAATATTTTTCAAGTCGAAATCTGCCAGAATCAATTCTTGCAAATGCTTTTGAGAAATCAGAAATTTCGGCTAAAGCAAGGGCCGAAGAGCTCTCACCAGAAAAATTTAGAGAGCTTTTTCTTCTTTCGAAAGCACCTTAAATTTATAATCTTGCAGTTCTAAAGTGGTGCGCGTTTGATTCGAGTCACTCGCGTTTTTAATCTGTTTCACGATAAAAAGCGGAACTTCTGTGCTGAGCCAGACTTCTTGGGAAACTGTGTGTTGATCAGGTCGATGAAATAAAATATGACATGTCGTAAAGGATCCAGCAAAAACCTTGAGAGTTTCGACTCGGCCGCCCGTTTCAGCGCAATGCTCGATAAAATACTCGGTGTTTTTGAAATAGTTTCCTGAAAGGTTCCAGAGTGCAGTTTGGCTGACTCTTCCGGCAAGATTTACTTCAGTTTTAAGTTGAAAGTTCTGACCACTTGAAGTCACCGATACGACGCTATCAATTTGAGTTCCCAGAGTCGGTTTGCCAGTAGCTCCTTGCGAGCTGTAAACGTAATTTTCGTATGATCCGGCGCCGGGGTCAGTAAAAGCGAAAGCCTGAGTCGAGGCAAGAGTTCCAAAGAGAAAGCAGATGGCGATCATTTTAACCATATAGGATCCTTTGAAGTGAATCGGTTAAGTAGGTCTATTTTCTGCCTGACACTTAAGCTTGTCAAATCCCAAATCCAGTTCACGGGGCTCGAAGACCATGCTATGCTGAGTTATGGCTGAAGCAATTAAGCTCATCGCGGACAATAAAAAAGCGCGCTTTGATTTCTCTCTCGAAGAGACGTTTGAGGCAGGCATTAAGCTGACGGGTTCAGAAGTTAAATCTTTGAGAGCTGGCCAGGTTAATTTGAAGGACTCCTATATTTCTTTTCAAGGAGATGAGGCCTTTTTGCAAAATGCGCATATCAGTGAATATCGTGCGAGTTCGTACAATAATCACGTTCCTGAAAGACTTCGTAAGCTTCTGCTTTCTCGAGCTGAAATAGATAAAATTAAACGTGCCGTTCAAGAGAAAGGTTACACTTGTGTTCCAACAAAAGTGTATCTCAAAAAGGGCTGGATTAAGCTTGAGATTGCACTCGGCATCGGCCGTAAGAAAGGCGATAAACGAGACCTTTTAAAAGAACGCTCTGTTAAAAAAGAACTACAAAATAAAATGCGCAAAGAGCGTTAGTGACTTGCTGTCGCAGGCGTTCGATTGCCGAGATCCAGATTCTGCTGGTTCAGAAATGACTTTTCATCGTTGTTCAAAACTGCAAAATTCTTATTGAAGTAAAAGTGCGAGAGATGATCTTCGGCATTGGTAGCTCGGTTTGATTTCAGGCTCACCTTCGGGAGCTCTGCAAGCCCGAGGAGCGAGAGAAGTCTTAGGCCTCTCATATTCATTTCAAAAGTTTCGTTTCCTCGCATTCCGACAGCCTTCGCGAGGTCAGTTCCTGTAGGAGAAAAGGCAAAATGAACATTTCCGTAGTCGGCAAAACCTGCAAGACTAAGCGCACCCAGTATCATTTCAGGTCTTTCAAAAATCTCGACTGACTCGATTTTTTGAATCGGTAGTGCCGTGTTTAAATATTCACTGGGGCTAAAGTCTTTCATCATTAAGACAAACTTGCTTTGAGGAGTTGAGTAGAGCCTGAGCTTATTTTCAAATGCAGCAATATTTACTTTTAATAGATTTGCGCCCTGGCCTTCGATCTTTCCGCTAAAATCGATACGCTTGACCATTTTTTTACTAAATGAAGGTCGAATACTGCCAAGCGCCTGAAGATCGAAGCCTTGCAAGAGGTGATCAATGTGAAGGTTTGAAACCCTCAAATTAATATCGGGCGACTCAACATGAAATTCAGCGAGTTCAGATCTATTTTCATTCAGTGTAAAATTACGAGCCGAGATTTCAGATAAACTAAAATTCAACTCTGGAACGTCACTTAGAATTTCGATTTTCTTAAAGCTCAAATTTGCAAGAGAGATTATCTTGAATGGGTTTGATCTTCGTTCTTTGTCGGGCGTCTCAACAGTCCGCTTTGGTTTCAAGATGTCGATGAGTGAACTTCGCGTCAACTTCATCTTGATGGAATCAGCAGAAATATTCTCAATTTCAAATTTTTGATTTTCAAAAGCTCCATACAAATTTTTGTAGTTGAGTTGAAAATGGTTAATCTCGACTATTTGTTCCTTATCTAAATAAGAAATGCGCTCAACTGAAAAACCTTTGAGGAGAGAACCGTGAATACCTTCTGTCTGAATATTGATGTTTTCTAGATTTTTTGCAAATTGCTTTAGGGGATAAGTTGTGAACAAAAGCACATAGGCGCCGATAACTCCCAAAATGGAAACGACACCTAAGCTTGATAAAAACATCATAATAAAGCTCGATTGCTCTTGCTCTTGAGTAAGACTGACAACTCGTGTACCACAAATCAAATCATGCCAAGCACGATGGTCATCACGAAAAATAATTGAGAGATAACCTATACACAAAACCAGAGCTGAAACATATTTTCCGACTGTTTCTCGAAGAATGACTCTGAAAAATCCGGCGGTGTCATTTGAGTCGTTCCTGACTAACTTGATATCAAAAAGCCTTTTACCAATACTTTGACCCATCATCATTTGAGGAATGACGTAATATACAGCTAGTAGTATTAAATTGAGAGCAAAA
>JAYUEB010000555.1:0-11420 GCA_043739525.1 Bdellovibrionales bacterium | reverse complement strand
AGCTTTCACCTCGGAGTGCGATGACAGAAGTAGTGTCTTGAGCAATCGCAAGCTTGAAAAAGCCATTTTGGAAGGCTGGCTTCGTATGGTTTAAGCCTTTGTTATAGAGGTAAAACCACGCTAAAAAGAGACACATAAAGACAAGAAAACAGACAATCAGTAAATTCTTAAGTGAAGCTAGCATAGTATAAACACACCAAAATATTCAGCTTTTAATAAACTTTTGCCAAATCAAAAAGCCTTAAATAGGGTAAAAAAAGACCTATTTTAATTGACCTTCAAGTGGTTTTCATTTAACTTTCACTAGCCCAAGGGGCCGGTGACTAAAAACACCTTAAAAGCGCTCGCGCAAGATAGCACTGAGAAGCATGAAAACCCAAATGAAAAAATCCTTCACGAAGTCGATTCGAAATTGGGATGAGAGAGTAAAATGAACAAGATTAATCGAAAGCTAGAGTATGCCTTGATTGCACTCAAGCATATGAAGACAAAATCTCCGGGTGAACTCTCAACCGCAAAAGAAATTAGTCAGCATTTCAATATGCCATTCGACGCAACAGCAAGAGTCATGCAAATCCTCGCGCAAAAAGGCATTTTAAAATCCGAGCAAGGTGTGAATGGCGGTTATCAACTTGTGAAAGATCTCAACAAGCTTTCTTTAGGCGAGCTGATGAGTTTTATTCTTGGACCAGTTCATCTCGCGAAGTGCTTACACCAAGAGGACGCTAGTCAGCCGCCATGTGAAATTCTTGAACACTGTTCAATTATGTCTCCAATGACAACGCTCAATCGTAAGTTGAACGATTTTTATGATTCTATTCGTCTTGGCGAATTGCTTGATAATAAGTCAGCACGGCAAGAGACGGCATTTTTGGAAACGAGCGCTTATGGAAAATAAAGTTGCTTCTTCTAAGTCTGTTGATCTTGAGCAAGAGTACAAATACGGATTTGTCACCGACATTGAAACCGATGAAGTTCCTCGTGGATTGAATGAAGATATCGTTCGCCTCATTTCAAAAAAGAAAAGCGAACCATCTTGGATGCTCGATTTTCGATTGAAGGCCTACAAACATTGGCTCACAATGGTTGAACCAACATGGGCAAACGTCAGCTATCCCAAAATTGACTTCAATGACATCATTTACTTTTCGGCACCTAAGAAAAAAACCGGCGAAGGTCCAAAATCGATGGATGAGCTCGATCCCGAATTGGTTAAAACCTTCGAGCGGCTCGGCATTCCACTATCAGAACAAAAAAGAATTAGCGGTGTCGCAGTCGATGCGGTATTTGATTCAGTTTCTGTAGGAACAACTCATCAAGAAGATCTTAAAAAAGTGGGAGTCATTTTTTGTTCGATTTCTGAGGCGATGCACACTCATCCTGAATTGATTAAGAAATATTTAGGTAGTGTTGTGCCGGTCAGCGATAACTTTTATGCGGCCCTCAATGCTGCTGTTTTTACAGATGGTTCATTTGTTTATATTCCAAAGGGTGTTCGATGCCCGATTGATCTCTCAACATATTTTCGTATTAACGCACAAGATACTGGTCAATTTGAAAGAACTTTGATCATTGCTGAGCCCGATAGTTTTGTAAATTATCTTGAGGGCTGTACGGCTCCTCAAAGAGATTCGAATCAGCTTCATGCAGCTGTCGTTGAGTTGATTACTCATGAAAATGCTGAGATTAAATATTCGACGGTTCAGAATTGGTATACAGGCGACAAAGATGGTCGTGGCGGAATTTACAACTTCGTTACAAAACGCGGAAAATGCCAGGGTAAAAATTCGAAAATCAGCTGGACTCAAATTGAAAGTGGGTCGGCAATTACCTGGAAATACCCAAGCTGTATTTTACTTGGTGATAACTCGCAGGGTGCATTTTACTCCGTTGCTCTCACCCATGATCGCATGCAGGCAGATACGGGTACTAAGATGATTCACATTGGTAAGAATACCAAAAGCACGATTATTTCAAAAGGTATCTCAACGGGACATTCAAGCAATTCTTATCGTGGACAAGTAAAGATTATGGCCTCAGCAGAAGGTGCTCGCAATTACTCTCAATGCGATTCGATGCTTGTGGGCGATCAGTGCTCGGCGAATACTTATCCCTATATTGAAGTTAAAAATAAATCCGCAGTGCTTGAACACGAGGCCAGTACCTCGCGAATTAGCGAAGATCAAATTTTTTATCTGAAATCGCGAGGTATCGACGGCGAATCCGCAATTTCGTTATTAGTAAATGGATTTTGTCAGGATGTATTTAAGCAGCTTCCGCTTGAGTTCTCGGTTGAGGCAGTCAAATTAATTGAAATGAAACTTGAAAATAGTGTCGGTTAGCAAGGAATAAAAATGTTAGAGATTCAAAATTTACATGCGGGAATTAATGCCAAAGAAGTTCTCAAAGGCCTCAACTTAAAAGTTAATGCCGGAGAAGTTCACGCAATCATGGGGCCAAATGGTTCTGGAAAAAGTACTTTATCGAAAGTTCTCGCCGGCCATCCCGATTATGAAGTGACAAGTGGCACAGCAAAATACGAAATTAATTTCAAACTTAGAAATTTGCTCGAGATGGAGCCTGAAGAGCGTGCTCGCGAAGGCATTTATATGGCCTTTCAGTATCCTATTGAAGTTCCCGGCGTGAGCAATTTCAAATTTTTACAAATGTCGTTTAATTCGATTTGCAAACATCAAGGCGTTCCCGAAATGAATGAGCAAAAATTTTCAGAATTTGTTAAAGGCAAAATGAAAATGATCAATATGGACGAGAAGTTTCTAGATCGCTTTGTGAATGTCGGTTTTTCGGGCGGAGAAAAAAAGCGTAATGAAATTTTGCAAATGGCTGTGCTTTCACCTCGTCTTGCCATCTTAGATGAGACCGACTCAGGACTTGATATTGACGCTCTCAAGATCGTTGCTGAGGGAGTGAATAAGATCAAAAATCAGAGTAATGCGATTATCCTCATTACTCATTATCAACGTTTATTAAATTACATTGTTCCCGATTTTGTTCACGTTTTAGCAGGCGGAAAAATCATTGAAAGTGGCGATAAGAAACTTGCTCAAAAGCTCGAAGAAAAGGGCTACGATTGGTTGATTCAATGAGTTTTTCGAATTTAGAGAAAGCCTTTTCTGCTGCGAAAATTAATTCGCAGCCTTGGTTTGCAAAGACGTCTTCGAGATCTTTTGAGGCTGAAGTCGAGGACTTGCTTCAAAACTATTCCTGGCCAACTCCTAAGATTGAGAACTGGAAATATACCAATTTATCTAAGCTCTCTAAAATCGATTTTTGGCCGTCGGAGCAGGCGCCTCCAAAAGTATTGCCAAAAAATTGGAGTGATTTTTTAGGTAGAGACTTTGATTCGAGTTTTGTTTTTTGGAATGGTCAATTTAGTCCGGAGCTTTCAAAACTCTCCGAATCAAAGCAATTCTCGCTTTCTCAAATTCGAAAGGGAGATCAATTTTCTCAGCTTCAGTCAGATTCTGAAATTGAGAAAATCAATCAACTTCTTTTGAATGATCTTTTCCGTATCGAAGTTAAAAAGAGTCAAAAAATTGAAAAAACCATCGCTATTTTATTTTTAAATTCAACAGCCCAAAAAAGGCCGCAAATTCATTCATCTCGTATCCAATTAGTTATGAATGAGTTTGCCGAAGCAAGTATTCTTGAGATTCATGCAGGACTTACCGAAGTCGCAGATCAAGTTGAAAATCATCTTTGTGAAGTGATTCTAAAAGAGTCAGCCCATCTTGAGCATAACTTCGTTAACGTGACATCAGTGGGAAGCACCAACTTCTTTATCAAAAAATATGATCAAGCAAAGGCAAGTGTTCTTAAAACTTTTCACATCGACGTGGGTGGAGATGTGAGCCGCACTGAAACTTATGTCAATTTGAACGAGACGACAGCAGAGGCTTTTGTTAACGGACTATACCTTAACAATTTGAAACAGCATACCGATCATCAAGGAGTCATTCGTCACGTGGCTCCTGAGACCTTGAGCCATCAAATTTTTAAAGGTATTTTGGCGGATCAATCAAAGGCCGTGTTCAATGCAAAAGTCCGAATTGAGCAGACGGCACCAAAATCAAATGCGGAACAACTGAATAAGAACCTACTGATGAGTGATAAAGCTGAAATAGATTCTTTGCCACGGCTTGAGATTTTTAATGACGATGTAAAAGCGACTCACGGCTCTGCTTCTGGTCAGATTGATCAAGATCAGATTTTTTATTTAGTATCACGTGCGATTTCACGACAGCAGGCAGTTCAAATGCTTGTCGAAGGCTATGCTTTTGAGATGCTTTCTGGGCTCTCAGCTTTGAGCGCCGCTAAAATAGGCCCTCTGATTTCTGAAAAGCTAGCTCTCTTTAAGGCACAAACATGAACAATCTTGCAAGCAAGATTCGTAGCGACTTTTCAATCTTGAACCAGAAGATTAATGGTAAAGACTTAATTTACTTTGATAATGCGGCCTCAAGCCTAAAACCGGATCGTGTTATTAATCGCCTTCAAAAATATTATCAGTCTGAAGTTTCAAACATTCACAGAAGCGCTCATTTTCTTGGTTCTCAAGGAACCGTAAATTATGAAGGTGCACGTTCACTTGCACAAAGTCTTATTTCTGCGAGTTCACCAGCTGAAATTATTTTTACAAGAGGTACAACCGAGTCGATTAATTTAGTTGCTCAGAGTTGGGGCCTAAGTCTCAAGCCCGGAGACGAGATCATTTTATCTGAGCTCGAGCATCATTCGAATATTGTTCCTTGGCAATTGTGTGCAGAACGCTCTGGAGCTAAAATTCGTGTTATCGAAATCGACTCGAAAGGTGAGCTTCAATTCGAGTCATTTAAAAAGTTGCTGAATAGAAAAACCAGAATGCTTGCTCTCACAATGTGTTCAAACACTTTGGGCACAATCATTGATACAAAAAAGTATATAGATTTAGCACATGAGATGGGCGCCCTGGTGTTGTTAGATGCCGCGCAAATGTTATGTCATCACCAAGTTGATGTGCAAAAGCTTGATTGTGATTTTTTAGCTTTCTCAGGACATAAAATTTATGCTCCTTACGGAATAGGTGTGCTGTATGGCAAAGAAAAGCTATTAAACGAAATGCCACCCTACCAAGGTGGCGGAAGTATGATATCAGAAGTTTATTTTGAGAAGACGACTTATGCCGACCTTCCTCAGAAATTCGAAGCCGGCACGCCATCTATTGCTGACGCAATTGGTTTAGGAGAGGCGCTTCAATATTTGAATCTCGCAGAAGTTCGAGCGGCGTCTCATGCATTAGATGACCTGACAAAATATGCGACTTTAGAATTTCAAAAAATATCAGGACTGAAAATTCTAGGGCCCCCAAGTCCGAAGACTCCAATTATTAGTTTTGTCATAGATGGAATTCACCCTTCGGATCTTGGTAGTATCCTCGATCAAGAAGGGATCGCAATTCGTACCGGGCATCACTGTACCCAGCCCTTGTTAAGAAAGCTCGGACTTACCTCGACAGCGAGAGCATCATTTTCAATTTATAATACTAAAGATGAAGTTGATTTCTTTGTAGAAGCAACTAAGAAAGCGAAAGGTTTACTCCTATGAGTGAAACGACAGACGATAACAACGAAGTACTAGTAAGAGTGTTACCTACGCCAAATCCAAATGCGATTAAGTTTGTGGTAAACCGAACACTTAAGAACGAAGGTAAAGCGACGTTTACACGGCCGAGCGAAGCCTTTGGAGTTATGCTTGCTGAAGAGATCTTTCGTATCGAAGGTGTTCGCCAGCTGCATTTTTTTGAAAATGTTTTAACTGTCACTCATGCCGAAGAGGCTGATCCAGAAAAATTAAAAGCCGAGGTCAGCGCAATTATTCAATCGCGTATTACCGTACATGATCCCGCATTTTTAACAGAAGAAGAAAACAAAAAAGTTGATCGCTCAAAACTTCCAATCGAAGTGCAACAAATTGAAGAAATTTTGGATCGTACGGTCCGAACTTATTTACAAGGTGATGGTGGCGACATTGAGGTCATTAGTTACCACGGTCATACAGTTGATATTCGATATCAGGGAGCTTGTGGAACATGCCCGAGCTCTTCAGCAGGCACTCTCGATGCGATTCACGGAATTTTGCAAGAGCAATTTGATCCGTTAATCGAAATTAATCTCGTTTGATTATTTTGGTGGAGTCGTTGTTGAACTTGGATTTCGCTCAGCTTCAATTTTTTTAGCTAAAGCTTCAATTTTCGCCATCTGTTCAGGTGTCAGAAGTTTGATAAAATTTTCTGGACTTTTTTGAGTGTCTTCATTCATCAGCTTGACGTTACCTTGTGATCGATTTGTGATTGTGCCCATCACGTCAGCGATAATGTCATAGAGATCTGATGTATGCTCTTTTCCAACAAAATCTTCGGCGGACTTCATGGTTGCTGCAGCTTTCGATGATTCTTTAGCTGCCTTTTCACGTTGATTAGGATCGCGGAGTAAGTCTTGGGTCTTTGAAAGTGCGTCAGCCGTATCTGCAGTATTATCGGCCAAAGCAGAACTTGTGCACATAAGTATGCCAATAGTAAAAGTGAGAATTTCTCTTACTGCCATATTCTAGTCTCCTCACTGTCGTTACTTCTTGATGACATGATTTGTTTTCTATTGAGTGCTGTGCGATTTATTTCGGGTTGATCGATCGTATTGTATTGAGCGGTTTTGCCGATTTTGAGAGATCCCTGAAGGTAACTTGCTTCGAGATGAATTTGTCGATTTATATCTGTATGCGAGATGACTTTAATTCGAATGGTTTGCTGATCTCCAACGTGGAGATCTGATATTGTCTGGCGTTGGTCCCCAGATGTTATTTCAACTCCTTCAGGCAAATGCCAAAATACTTCGATGGCTCCAACTTCACGATCAACTTTCAAATTTGCGACAAGCTCAGCTTGTCCGTCTTTTTGCATTGGACTTTCGTTTTCAGAAGAAATTTGAATATCAAGTGCGCCGTGTGGTTTTTTAAAATCTTTTGAAGCACCTTTAATTTTCATGGCACGAGATGCTTCGATTTTTGACTCGTCTGGAGCCGTGTTGACTTCTTGGCTTGTTGGAACTCGATTGCTTTTAGCCAGATTCTCCTGAGCGTATTGATTTTTGACAGCAAGAAGGCCGAGAAAACTTAAAATAAGAAGTCCAACCGGTAAACTAAGGAGTTTGAGTATTTCAATTTTTTTCATATTGAGCTTTCTTTAATTTGTTATACAGGCCGGTTTTGCATTAACAACGAGACCGAAATTAGTCGTGCCCGAATTAGCTGGTGCTGCGCGGACATTCACCAAGTAGAAACCGGCGTCAAGGTTGACCGAAACGTGTTCTGTACACTGAGTAGATGAAATGCAATTTGTAGGCGGGCTACTTTGACTAGAGGCTTTGATATTAGATGTCTCATCGAGATAGTGCTTCTCAGGATAAATAAGTAAGTCGAGATCGGCTAGCGCACCAGTTGCAGTTGTATAGTTAAGTACTAAATCAAGATTTCCACCAGGATGATAGTAAGAGTAAAATCGGTCGTTGCGAAAGTATTCGACGTCAGTTGTTGTTACAGGATTCATCGTAACGATACTGCTAGTGAAACAGCCGCCGGTACTCAAGACCGCGCCATAGTTTTTGCGATCGCCATCTTGAAATTCCATCGCCCGCAAACTTGACCAATCTGTGTGATTCGATTTCGAATTTTGCAGAAGGTGAAAAAATCCGATGCTGCGAAAGTGTAAATCGAGAGAACGAAATCCGCTCGAAGTACCGCCAAATATAGCCCAAATTTCTGCAAACGGTCCCTGAACATTTTCGTCAGGCGGGTTTGCTCCGGCTCCCGTTACAGGATGTGGATCGATGGCGTCCCATAAAAGGCGCGTGATTGAGAACTCGTGGTAGTTACCTTCACCAGAAGGAGTTGCGCCGGGCTTGTCGGCCGATAATGCAGATAAATTTTCAATATCTTCGTTAAAAAATAGTCCGGCGGATCCGTCTGGATTTCCGTAAGTGTCACGGTAAATCGGATCACCAGTTACACTCGCTTGGAAAAAGTCTGCCCAACCCTCGCTCCAGGCAAGTCGTGGATCAAGTTGTGAATATCCATCGTGGCTTCCGCCCGGAGAGTCAGACTTTCCATAGTGGTCTTCCATAAAATGGCCGTACTCATGAATGATAACTGAATTGTCAAAATGATCTGTATCTGAGTAATTTACGTCTCCGTTAATTCCACCCATAATATACAGCTGGCTTCTTCCTGGAAGATAATAACTAATTCCTGAACTCGGATCCATGCCCTCGTATACTCCGGGATTAAATCCCTTCTTCCAATAAACGTAAACCATTGGTCCAACTGAAAAGGGTGTGCAATCAGGAAAGAGAGTCCCCCCGCAGCCTTGAGCTGTTGAAGTGTAGTTACGTAAAAAGATATTTGCGCGCGCAAGTTGATCTAAAATATTAAATGCTCCACCTTCAAGTGTGCCCGAAGCAGGTGCTATGATTTTGACATTTGTCGATGGCTGATTTGCCGATATGTGTGTGCTGACCGAGTAAGTCTGGTTTGATGACGGATCTTGTAAAACATAGGCTTGTAAATTTGCATTGTTAGCGCGAGGACTAACCGAAATGGTATAGGTTGAGTTTCCTTGAGGAAGAGTGAACGAAAAATTTCCAGAGGCGTCGGTTTCAGCGCATTGAACGATGGTCTGATTCGAATCTAAAACGCTCACCTCGGCAAAACGAATTGCGTGAGGCGTGTCACCTTGAGTTTTAATTAGATTATTCGAAAGGACGACAGATAAAATTTGAGTTTCATCCTTGGGAGTTAAAGTGAGTGCGGTTGAAGTTGCGATCGCACTTGCTAAGGCGTTTGAGTCTAAATTAATTACAGCAGCTAGTGCTGTGGCTACACTGCGCGCCGTAAAAGTCGCTCCAGAGGTCCAAGAGTAATTCTGACCGTTAATTGAAATTGAAAATGTTTGTATGCCGGTTGTACCAAGTGGTGAAATAGTAAGTACTCCATTTGCAACGACGCCGTTTCCATCAACGCGATATTCATAAACAGCGTGACCTGAAACTGTGACAGAATTGGCAAAGACTTTTGAAGGCAAGTACGGGCAATAGGGTGAAACTGGTAAAGCAAAAGATGAATTGGAGCTAGACGAACTGCCGCTTGAGCAGTTGTTATAAAATAAGCTCAAAACAAATACACTCATGATAAAGTGTAGTACGCGCTTCGTGCGGAGACGAAGACGGCGAGCCTGATCTGTTCGTAAACCAAAAGTCTGGTTATTCATATCAAGTCTATCGGCATAAACAGGGCTGTATCTTAAAGTTTGGTCGCAAAATTGGCCTTAAGAACCTGTTGAAAAATGAGACGCGTTCATATAAGTTTTCTTGATGCAAAAAGGATTTAATTCAGACATTGAATACGATGGTGAAAATTACCACGTTCAGAGCGAAGACTGGGGTTTTGAAAATCCTTTTTTAGTGAGTCGTGTTTATTTAAATGGTGCAGTCGTAAAAAATATTAAAACTTCTTACGGAGACATCCTAAAGACCAGCTCACTCAAGGATCCGCGAGCAATTCGTCTAGCCTTGATCGATCAACATCAGTTGGTTCTAGACCAACTTGTGTCGGGCCAGCTCATTTAGTAATTGGTTCAATTTGAGTCGCAGTTTAGACTAGAAGGATGATACATTTTTCTCACGTCTACAAAACTTACTCTGGTGGAATTCACGCGCTTTCAAATCTTGACCTTGAGATTCACAAAGGGGAGTTTTTGTTTCTAACTGGCCCCAGCGGATCAGGTAAGACAACTCTCTTCCGAATGATTAGCGCTTTTGATGTCGCAACTTCAGGAAAAGTATTTGTAGAGGGATACGATCTCAGTCGCATTACTGAAAAGGAAATTCCCTTTCTCAGAAGAAAAATCGGAGTCGTCTTTCAAGACTTCAGACTTTTAAAAGGTCGAACGATTTTCGAAAACGTGGCGCTACCACTTCAAATCAAAAACGAAAAGGCGAGCTATATCCAGAGGAGAACTCAAGAAGTTCTTGATCAAGTCGGACTCATCTACAAAGCCAAATCCTTTCCGGAGCAGTTATCTGGTGGAGAGCAACAACGAGTTGCAATTGCGCGAGCAATTATCCATCAACCAGGAGTTTTGATCGCCGATGAGCCAACTGGAAATTTGGATCCCCACTTAAGTGAAGAGATTATGGATTTATTAGCGAAAGTGAACTCACAGGGCACCACTGTCTTCGTTGCTAGCCATGATCATGAGTTGGTTCGTAGACGTGCTCGAAGAGTTGTTCAAATTCAATCTGGTAAAATCATTTCAGATAATTAAGAGAGACTAATATGAGTGAAGAAATTGCAAATTTGAAGCGCGCATGGATTCATCATACCGGAATGCAAATTACAACTCTGCTTGTTTTGGTAGCGAGTTTTTCGATTGTTAGTTTTGTCTTGATTTTCATGATGAACGTTGAATCCATCATTACAAATTGGGGCAACTCAATTCGAGTTACGGCATACCTCAAAGACGATATGCCAGCTGATAAAATCGAATCGATCAAAAAAACGATTCTTTCATTTCCAGACACGGCGAATATCGAGTTTGTTGACAAAGCGAGTGCTAAAAATTCATTTAAGCAACAGATGGCGACTTACGCGCCTTCTCTTTTAGAAGATACTCAATTTTTGAATCCATTTCCTGCAAGCTTTATCGTTACTTTAAAATCGGGGCTGCGCGATCAAAGCGGTGCTTCTCGACTTGAAAAAGTAGCTGCCCAAATTCAAAACATTGACGGCGTTGAAGATGTTTCTTATGGACAATCATGGGTGCGCAACTTCTCTCAGCTTGCAGAGGGAATTTCTCGATCTGGTTGGATTCTGATTGCGGTCTTACTTGCGGGTAGCCTTCTTATTATTAGTAATTCCATTCGAGTGAGCATTTCAAGTCGAAAAGAAGAAATTGAGATTCTTGAACTTGTAGGTGCAACGTCTCGAATGATTCGCGGTCCTTTTGTTTTTGAAGCGGCGATTATGGGATTTCTTGCGATGGTCTTGGCAATTGGTACTAATTACGCCCTATTTATTTGGGGATCTTCTTTTTTAAGAGAGAATCTCTCGTTTGCCAGACTATCAGATCAAATTCTTTTTATCCGACCGCTTTTTTTAGTCGGACTTATTTTATGTGGCCCGGCATGGGGAGCACTAAGTGCCTATTTTACGGTGCGAAGACTTAATAGTGGATGGTCTGCGGCAGAAGGAAAGTTTGTTTGAGATATTTTTCGGTCATTCTTCTTTTTGGATTTTTGCTTGGCCAGATCTGCCGTGCTGAAAATCCTGCACCATCGTTGCAGGGACTTGCGCCTGCAGCAACTCCCGTGGCA
>JAYUEB010000554.1:0-3802 GCA_043739525.1 Bdellovibrionales bacterium | reverse complement strand
TTAGGCGTCAAACTCACCGACAAGCACGCCGAAAAAACAAAAGGCGAGAGACTCGCGATGAGAAATTTTGCTAACGAACAATTGAAGTCGACTCGAGGTGTTTTCATTTCTTGTCATCCATGATGCAAACAAATTTGCTTAATAAAAAAGGTCACTTCATGCGGCCCTTCTCAAAGGCTCTATCGGCAGTTTCGTATCAAAATGAAATACTTCATTTCTTTTCTGTTCTGAAGTCGAGGGCGGGGCTGTCAAAATACATTTTGTTAGTGTCATGGATTTGTCGAAGACAATGGTTTTCGTCCCAGACTTAGATCATGAATTTTTGCTATTTCATCAAATAGACCCAACTGATTTGAGCTTTCACTCGAGAGAGTCATTGGCACCGCAAATGCTATAGTCTTACTGGCAGAGGATAAACGTGTCAAAAATCGCTTTCGTAACATTCATAAAAACCCTGGTACTAGGACTTGCTTTTGTGCTTTTTGGATTTCAATCCGGAGCCGCTGAAGAGGAGTTGGTCAATGCAACTGTCAGCCGAATCGGCGATGCGACCCATCTCGAGCTTACTGGATTGGGTAGTTCAAAATACGAAATAAAAAAGCAAAGTGAAGCGAACAAAAATATCATTGTTCTCGAGACGAAGCCTTTAAACAAAAAAACTGAATTATTGCTCCGTACCTACAAAGATGAGCTTGTTGAAAAAGTTGAAGTAGATCCGCACGGAATTGACGAGTTGACCGAAATTAAAATCTATCTTAAGCGAAAAGATTTAGATGCATTTGACTATATGAGCGACCAACCAAGTCGTTGGGTTGTTGATATATTTCAAAAAGAGCTAAGTAAGAAAAAAGTAAGTGAAAAACCTGAGGTTGAGAAACCAAAAGTTGCTGTCGCAACAAAAAAGCTTCCTGGAAAAAAAGTAGTTTTAGATGAGGCTGTTATAGACGAGAGCGATTTAGGCGACATTAAAAATGCAGCTGATGATTGGCCGGCAAAAGTTTCAACAGCACGAGTCGATTACGCTCCCAAAAGCTCAAAAGGATCTCGTAAACCCAGTTCAGATGCTCTTTTGCTTAACCCCGATTTTGAGGCTCCAAAAGATTTTTCGCTAGCAAACAATCTCAATCAGGGCGCGTTTGATGGCGGTGATCCAGAGTTTAAGAGATTTGCAATTCAAGATTATGAAATTAAAGAGAATGCTATTATCGCCAGTCGCGCAAATATTTATCTCCATTTCCCGATGCTCAAACTAGGAACGCCAGAATTAGATGAGTTAGTCAAAACCCCACCGATATATAAGATTCTATCTCTCAGTGAAGAGGAAACAAAGAAAGAGAAGCTCAGTCACGAAAATCAAGAAGCAAAGTTGCTTGTTGATCTGTTCGAAAAAGGGCGCTTTGCAATTTTCTTAAAGACTTCTAAAGAATTCTTAAAGGAGTATCCTGAGTCTCGCTACGAAGAGATAGTGAAATATATGATGGCCGACACTTATTACAAGTTTTGGCAAGAAAGCAAAAGCGTCAGTGACTTTGATACGGCGATGTCGATGTATCGGGGAGTCAGTGAGAAATTTAAAGACTCTCCACTTGCAGCAAGAACATGTCTTGTCATCGCTTACTCATATTTGAATCGTGGAGACAATCTCGATGCGATCCAAGCTTTTCAAAGATTCTTAGGCCTAAAGCATGAAGATAAGAACTTTGATCAAAAGAAATTGGAATTTCAAGTACGAGTGGCTGAGGCCCGTGCTTTTCAGAGTTTGGATCGCTTAGAAGACGCATATAAAATATTGGATGAAGTTGAGAAAAATGCTCAGGAAAAAAAAGATGCAGTAACGGCTGCTTTTTATAAAGGCGACATGTTTTTTCAAAGCGGCGACTACAAGCGGGCCGTTCAAGAATACAAAAATGCTCAGACAAAATATGGAAAAGATTGGTCACTGTATCCAAATGCCTATTTTAATGCAGCAGAAGCGCGATTTTGGCTTGGCGAGTATAAAGACAGTCTTAATTCTTATCGTGAGTTTCTTCAGAAATTTCCGAATAATGAATTTGGTGGATTCGCGATGACTCGAATCGGTGAGATTTTAACAATTTTGGGTGGCGATCCTAAGCGTATTCGCGGAGCTTATTTAGAGAGTCATTTTCGTTATCGCGCAACTCCAGGTGGAGAACTCGCTCGTATTCGTCTTATTTCAGATCGAATGCCCGACATGAGAGAGAAAGAGCTCAAGACTTCACTCGAAGATATAAAAGAAATAAAGAAAGAAGTGGATATTCCTGGCCTCGACGAATTCACCACTTTTTTGATTGCGGATGGCTACTATGATCGCGGCGATTATATGACTGCAACAGACGCATTAATCCAGTTCTATCAAAGTAATCCAATTGCGAAGAACAGAGATAAATATAAAGCACGTATTGAGCGAAATATAACCGCAAGTATTCGCAAAGATTCTGAGCAAAATAAATTTTTAGATGCGTTGAAGGTTTATGGCCATTATGCGAGCAATTGGCTGAACAATTCAGGCCGCATTGATACAGAATTCTACGTGGGTAAAGCCTATGAAGAAGCTGGAGTTTTTAACGAAGCAGATCGCATTTATCGTACGACCCTCAATAAAATATATGCCCTACAGGGTACAAAAGTAGAAAAGGAAAGAAGCGTTTTTGAAATATTGCCAACGACGGACGCTGTGAATTTGCGTCTCGCTGTCACCTCTTCTCAGGGCAAAGATTTTTCAAAGGCATTCGACTACTTGAAACAAATTAAGAACCCGGAAAAGCTAACCGAAGAAGAGCAGGTAGAACGTGCTCAGGTTTCGGCTGACGTATTTGAAGAAAGAGGCGATCTCACTAATTCTAAAAAGTTTTTACAAACTTTGATCGATACCTGGAGGGGGCAACCAATTACAGTTGCTCCGATCTACTTAAGATTAGCTCAACTTCAAAGTCAGGGAAAGGCTTATACGGCCGCCGAGAACAACCTAACGAAAATTATCAATTTACAAAAGGACACTGCGCTTGTGCCGGGAGAGACGTTTGCAAAAGCACTTGAACTCAAGGGTGATATTGAAATGGGTCAAAGTAAAAAGCGCGAGGCTGCTAAGACTTATCAGGAGCTACTCACTCAGTTTGAGACAAAACGACCAATGAGTTCTGTTCGCTATAAGTTGGGGCAAATTCAATTTGATCTTGGTGATCTTAATGAAGCTCAAAACACTTGGAGCAAATTGCAGAATGACAAGAGCGACAAAAACTCGACTTGGTATCGCTTGGCCTCAGAGAAAATGACGAGCTCGAAGTGGAGAAAAGAGTACAAGAAATATATTGATCGCATACCCGCAATGGCAGATTCGACAGCAAAGACATCACGCCAATAAATGCGTGAGAAAGTTCGGAGACGAAATGGCTGAAAAGGAATTCGGCGACATTCAAACCCTCGATCCAGAGATGAAGAGAATTCTTCAACTCGCAAGCAATATTGCTCCAAGCCGCGCAAGTGTTTTAATTTGTGGAGAGAGCGGAACTGGAAAAGAGCTTCTTGCGAAATATATTCACAATCGAAGTCCGCGAGCCAAAAACCGTTTCGTAGCGGTCAATTGTGCTGCGGTTCCAGAGACCTTACTCGAGAGTGAACTTTTTGGTTACGAAAAAGGAGCCTTTACAGGAGCGGCCTCGACCAAGCCCGGAAAATTTGAGCTCGCAAATAATAGCACGTTTCTTTTAGATGAAATTACAGAGATGCCAATTTTATTACAAGCAAAACTTTTAAGAGTAATTCAAGAGGGCGAAGTCGAGAG
>JAYUEB010000553.1:0-3807 GCA_043739525.1 Bdellovibrionales bacterium | reverse complement strand
CGCCTCCGCCTCCACCGCCGTATGGTCTTGAACCACTACCTCCGGTGCCTCCGCCTGCTGGTCTGGAACTGTTAAAGCTCTTAATTGCTAACCTCCTGGTTATGTTGACTGGTCACTTGATTGGGGTCTTGAGGGAACATGGGACTCTCAAGACTGCGATTTTTAATTTCGTCTAAAATCATTTGCATAAATTCTTTTGGGCTCACGCCATCTTTCACTTTACCAGTTCGCGAACGTACCGACAGAGTGTGACTTTCGGACTCTTTATCACCGACGATCAACATATACGGCACTTTTTGCAATTGTGCTTCTCTAATTTTAAAGCCCAATTTTTCACCACGCGCATCATACATCACCCGGACACCGAGCTTATTTAACTGTTCACGCACTTCATTACAAAACGCATCTTGTCGATCCGTCACATTCAAGATCTGAACCTGCACTGGCGACAACCAGGTTGGCAAATGGCCTGCGCAGTGTTCGAGATAGACGCCAATGAATCGCTCAAGCGAACCTAAAACAGCCCTGTGAAGCATAACAGGCCTGTGATCCTGATTGTCTTCACCTGCGTATTTGAGGTCAAATGCCTCAGGCAAATTAAAATCAACCTGCAAAGTTCCGAGCTGCCAAGAACGTTTAATCGCATCCACAAACATGACATCGAGTTTCGGGCCGTAAAAAGCACCATCACCCGCATTGATCTTATAAGGCAAATTCAAATTCTTAAGAGCCGCAATCAGGGCGCCCTCAGCCTTATCCCAAACTTCGTCCGAACCCATACGTTTTTCAGGACGAGTTGAGAGAAAAATCACATATTCGTTCATTCCCAATTTCGAATAAACTTTTTGGAGCAACTGAACAAAGCCTGAAATCTCAGCCTGAATTTGATCGACTCGACAAAAAATATGAGCGTCATCTTGGCAAAAAGATCGGACGCGAGTGAGGCCATGCATCACGCCGCTTCGCTCGTAGCGATGAAGCCTTCCAAAATCGGCCATACGCAGTGGAAGATCACGATATGAATGTCGTTCAGCACCGAAAAGCAAACAATGCCCTGGGCAGTTCATGGGCTTAGATGAAAAATCGCGCTCGTCGACTTTTGTGAAAAACATATTCTCGCGATAATTTTCGTAGTGACCTGATTTGTGAAAAAGATCGACGTCAAAAATTTGCGGAGTAATCACTTCTTCGTATTTATTTTCAAAATAAAGCTCGCGCATATATTTCACAAGTTCATTGTAGATAGTCGCGCCTTTACCAGTGAAAAAGGGAGCGCCCGGTGACATCTGATGAAAGTGAAAAAGACCTAAATCTTTACCAAGCTTTCGATGATCGCGTTTTTTAGCTTCTTCGAGATTGTGTAAATATTCTGCGAGATCTTTTTTGTCCGAAAATGCAGTTGCATAAATACGCTGAAGCCGTGCCTTCGTTTCATCTCCACGCCAATAAGAACCTGCGATCGACAAAAGTTTAAAGGCTTTGATCTGACCAGTTGATTTAATATGCGGACCTCGGCAGAGATCAAACCAATTACCTTGGTGATAAACCCCAACGACTGTTTCGCCTTTAGCTTTGAGTTCTTGAATGAGTTCAGTTTTAAAAGTTTCACCCATTTTTGAAAATGTAGCGATCGCCTCATCTATTGGGATGTCGACACGCTTGATTTCATAGTCTTTCGAGACAATTTCAGACATTTTCTTTTCGATTTTTTCAAGATCTTCAGGAGTAAAACTACGTGGAGAATCGAAGTCGTAAAAGAATCCGCTGTCGATGACAGGACCGATTGTCACTTTCACATCTGGAAAAATATCCTGAACTGCTTGAGCCATGACGTGTGCAGATGAATGTCTAATGACGTCGTTCGCCTCGGGACTTTTTAGGGTCACGATTTCAAGTTTCGTTCCATTTTTAAGTGGAGTTCTAAAATCAATGACTTCGGGTTGGCCATTGATCTTTGCACCCAAAGTTGATTTCGCAAGGCCTGGGCCAATGCGAGTCGCGACTTCAAGCGCAGAAGGTTCATGATCGAATTCCATGATCGATTGATCGGGAAGATGAATTTTTACTAATGACATTTTAAATTTCTTTTCATGAGATGAGAGATTGTAGACTGAGAGATTGCAAATACGGACACAACAAAAGTGCTGAACCACATAGAAGTTCGGCGCCACCCGTATTGAATTTACTTGTGGTGGCATGAATAGTTGTCGTTAATTTTCGAAGCTGAACTCGAGTTTTCAAAAAATCCTCATTCATATTAGACACTTTGCAGTATATCTGAAAAGCTGAAACAAGACAAGAAAGTTTACTGGCCTTTTCAAGTTCTATAGACACTCAAATCGAATAAAATCCTTAATTACTCCCTATTTATCCGTCTTAACAGACTCGAAATGAATCTTTTTAAGCTTGGTTCCATTCAAGACGAATTCGTGAATGCCGCAAAGATCGCTTTTTTGACTCAAACAGCCCCTTAAAACTAAGAGGCGACTTTCTAAACGATGCTCAACCTTCACGCCCAAAGCAGCGATTTGAGGGGATTCAATTACAAACAGCTTCGGCTCATAGACCAAGCCTGTTGTGCAATCAATGAGCGCGATAATATCGCACTCGCGCGCACCACAAGTCAGCTGGGTAATGCGAAATTTTCCGGCGAAATTGGGGCCCTCTTTGATTTGCTGAGATAACTCTTTATTGTATTGCTTAGCGAGCATGCCGTCGAATTGAATTTTCTCAACGAACTTATAAGTCTCTTTAGTAACCGGATATTTCGAAAATGCAGGCTCGGCAGCTTGAGAAAAATGGAACGCCAATAAGAAAAAAATAAATAAATAGACATACTTCATATCAAAATCCTAGGATTTAGCATTGCTTTCAGTCAATGGAGATCTCTCAATGAAAAACAAATTGCTTCTACTCATCGTCTTATTTTTCTCGAAACCTCTTTTGGCGGCTGACTCTTGGCCTCCCTCTCATCTCAAATGCGGTGAGTACGCAAAAGGCATTAAACTCTCTGGCGAAATCAAAAAAGACGATCTGTTGAAGCTGCTCCATCCAAAAGCTCTTTTCAAAAGCTCAGATGAAGTCGAACTTGTTTGCGCTCTAGGTACAAAAGAATGGAAGGCCGGTAAAGGCCAGATCGCGGTCCTCGAAACTCAAAACTTCAAAAAAAATAATTTCGGCGGAAGCGATAGCGGCCTCGCTCACATCTATCTCGCAACTATTGAAAGTCCTTTACCAGGCCAAGGAATCAAATTACGAGAGCAGCTATCTGAACCTGTCGAGCTCAAGACAGATCGAGAGGAGTTAGAATCAATCGATACGGCTGCTTATCAAATGACCGAAGGCCACTATGCATTTGGCATTCGCACCATCACGTTCTTTGCTTATAGCGGCGGTGGTGGATCAAACTCTTACCTCATGCTATTTCACTCAACTGAAAAGCAAATCTCACCTATCCTTCGAACTCTTGTGGCAAGCTCTTCAACAACTGCTGGAGACACAGATCCAGACGGTACTCGCGATCAATCTGAAAACGAAGGGGGCACAGCTATTATTCGAGTTGCGAAAACGCAGACATCTGGAATGAACGACTTTGACAAAATTGTTAAGGGAAAAAAATCAAATCACGAGATGAAATTTGTCTGGAATGGCAAAACTTACTCGTCGAAAGACAAAGAACCAATTCAAGATGTAAATGATAATTAGTATTTACTTGGTCATCGGAAAAAGCTGAATATTCATATTATAAGCTTCTTTTTGATGACCTTCCTCCAAAGCTTGGAACTAAGTAAATAAAGGTGGGATAAG
>JAYUEB010000552.1:0-3809 GCA_043739525.1 Bdellovibrionales bacterium | reverse complement strand
GTGTCCCTGCCACGATGTCTGCTAAAATTAAACAGAGCTTTCCTTATGTATTTGAAAGAGATGTCAGTGCCGCCGAAACCGATCAAGTTATGCGCTTTCTCATGAATACAGATCAGTTTTCTAATATCGAAGTTCATGAACGCTTCCCAGAGACAAGACCTGCCGAATATGTCATTGTTGCAAGTCTGCTTCGCACGATTAAGGAAATTACGATCGTGGGCAATAGTCAGTTCTCGAGATCCCATATTATTGAAAAGCTTGGGATAGAAGTGAACCAGATTTTCTCTCGTAAAGAAATCTTGGCAAACGCTGATGAACTTCAATCTGAATATGCCGAACAGGGATATTTGAATCCTCAAATTGATATAGATTTCGAAACACCAAAAGAAACTGAAATTATCATTCACGTCAAAATTAATGAAAGTGAGCCTAGTACAATCACGAGCATGACTTTTGAATGCGCGAACCCTGACATCGTCCTGAAGGCAAAAAAGTTTTCAAAATATTTGGTAGGAAGTAGACTTTCTAACTCTGCCCTTAAAGACTTCGAAACTTCAATGAAGGATTTCTTTTCTCGAGATCGCTTTTTAAGAGCTAAAATCTCCACTCCCAACTTGGCTTTCAATCGTGAACGCAACAAAGTAAAAATCAATTACGTTATCGAAAATCCAATTCGTTATGAGTTTATTTTTGAAGGTAATCATTATTTTACGGACGGACACTTGCTCGACAGCATCGAGCTAGAAAAGGTAATCGGTGCCACTTCGAGTTTTGCTCCAGATTTAGCTGATCGTATTCGTAAAGCCTATCTCAATATCGGCTTCGCTAACGTGGCTGTAGACTTCAAGGAAAAATCACTTCCAAAGTTGTTTACCGAGCAGGTGCGATTCAAAATTGTCGAGGGCCAGCGCGTTCGCATTCGTGACTTTGAAGTCGAAGGCCAAATGTCTCGTCCTTCAAAATATTACTCGAAATTTCTGAGGGCAAATAGTTCGGACATAGTAGCCCTCGGATATTACAATCGCAAAGACCTCGAAAATGGTCAGAAGAATTTAACAAATGAACTTCGCAATCAAGGCTTCTTGCAAAACAAAGTTGTGGCTCTTCGAACTTCTTTTTCAAAATCAAAAGAGTTTAGCGACACAAGCTTCACAATTGAAGAAGGTGTGCAGACGATCGTGAAAGAAATTAATTTCAAAGGAAACACCGAAGTTCCTAGTTCAGAATTGCTCTCTCAAATGAGCATTCATGCCGGCGGCCCTCTGGTACAAAGTGATCTTGAGTCAAGCATTCAAAGCATCAAGGATTACTATCATTCCATTGGATATCTTGAGATGCGTCTCCTAAATGAAGACTCAAAACTTGTCAGTTTTAACGACACAAATACTGAAGCAAAACTTAATTTTCAAATTGCAGAAGGCCCAAAAGTCATTGTCGCTGGAATTGAAATTCAGGGGCTGAATCTGACCAAGCGATACGTCGTCGAAAGAGAACTCGGTTTTAAAGAAGGTGATATCCTCACTCAAGAAAAGTTAAAAGACACAACTTATCGTCTTCAAAAGCTCCAGCTTTTTTCTTCTGTCGATATTCGGACTGATGCTGATGGAACCAATATCGCGAAGCGAACCGTTATCGTGACAATTAGTGAGGAAGATGCGGGCCTCATCAATCCAGGTTTAGGCCTAAATAACGAACATCAACTGACCTATCGAGGCTTTCTCAACTTTGGTTACAAAAATGTTGGCGGCACCGGAAGAGGAATTAGCGCTCGCGGGGATCTTTGGTATTCCACCGATAAAACGATCCAGTATCTCGAAAATCGGCAGACTGTCGGTTACTACGAGCCTCATATTTTAAATACTCTCAACAATGGCCGAGTGAATCTCACCCGAGAAGATCGATTTTATGCCGCGATTGTGGGTAGTGCGGGGACACCCGGCGCAGGCCAAGCTATTATTCAAAATAAAACGCAGGCTGATTTTTTAATTGAAAGAGAAATCTCACGGCATTTTAAAATCACACTCTACGCATGGGAGTTTTCAAAGATAAAAGATTTTTATCGCTTTGATGCTCCCGCCGGAGTGGATGCGGTGACTCTTTACGTTGACGTGGCCAAGATAGGTCCTACTTTTGAGTTCGATTATCGAGATGATATCTTTAATCCCACGCGAGGAAGTTTTATCAGAACTCAATTCTTTTATTCGGATCCTGCTATCGGTTCGTCAGGTGACTCCCATAATTATGTTCACTTTTTTAAGACTGATAGTTCGATTACCAACTATCAACGCCTCAACAAAACGGCGACCTATACTTGGGTCAACCAATTGCGCGGAGGCTACGCCGGAAATTTAACTCAAACTCCTGATACCTACTATCATCCTCCGCAAGCGGGTTACAAAGATGGAACAACTCCCGTTTCAGGATTTCCCTCTACCGAAGCTTTTGCTCTCGGCGGCCCCACTACTATTCGTGGCTTCGGACCTAACGAACAGTTTCCGAGCGTCTATGACCTTTCGCCACAAGGAAACGGAGATATCACGCGCTTTAAATATTCTGCTGAAACTTATTATTATTTACTTAAGAGCGAACTTCGCTTTCCTCTATTTAAAGCCAAAGGCTTTTCAATCGGCGGAGCAATCTTCTACGATGCTGGAGGAGTCGTGGTCAATCAAGGTGGCTCAAGCTCACCCGATACCTATCGACATTCGGCAGGCTTTGGCATTCGAATTAATACGCCAGTAGGTCCAGTCAACGGTGATATCGGATTCAAACTCAATCCTCGTAGCCGGAATGCAGGGCAATTTAACGGCAATACCAATCAGGTAATCCCTGAGTCGCCCTACGCGATCCATCTAACCGTTGGTAATTTTTAGATCTCGTCGAAAGCAATCTCAACGGCGAGTCTGTGGCCCTTATTTGCATTGCAAGATTTACAAGCCGGAACGACGTTTTTCTTATTTGATTTTCCGCCACGAGCAATCGGGATGAGATGCTCCATAGTGAGTTCCGATTTCAAGAATTTTTGGCCACAGTGATGGCAAAGACCTGGGCCGATTTGCTGCTTCCACCACTGGCTGGCCTTGAGCTCTTGAGCTTTGGCGCGTTCTTTTTTCATCTGTTCGGGACTGACAAAGCCATCTAAAATCATGCCTTCGTTTACCACAAGTTGTTAAAAGCAGCAATTGCCCTAAGCCCCACCATATGCTAATTACAGAGTCTATGACTCCAGATGAAATGCAGAAGCGCCTCGAAGAGGCTTATCCGAGCTCAAAAATAAGCGTGGTTGATTTGACCGGGACCGCCGATCATTATCTCGTTGAAATTGAGAGTACCGCTTTTAAAGGGATGAGTCGCATTCAGACCCATCAGCATGTTATGGGAGTCTTTGATAAAGAACTTAAAACCGGTGAAGTTCATGCACTCACCATCAAAGCAACTTTGATTTTAGAATAGGGAGCTTAAGATGCAAGTAAAAGAAAAAATCGAACAACTTCTCACTCAAAATAAAGTCGTTTTATTTATGAAGGGCAATGCTCAAATGCCTCAATGCGGATTTTCAGCTCGAGCAGTTGCGATCCTCAACGAACTCGGAACAAAATTCGAAACAGTTGATGTTTTGAGCGACCAAGAAATTCGCCAGGGAATTAAAGAGTACGGCAACTGGCCAACAATTCCTCAGCTCTACGTCAATAAGCAACTCATTGGCGGAAGCGACATCATGATGGAAATGTATGAATCCGGCGAATTGAAAGAAGCTTTGAAATAGAAAGTACCTCGTAGGATTTCGCAATTCGAGGCGTCGAAAAAAT
>JAYUEB010000551.1:0-3817 GCA_043739525.1 Bdellovibrionales bacterium | reverse complement strand
AACCGTGCCCTTAGGCAACCAGTCGCCATACTGAGCTGATAAAACTAAAAGGTCATGCTCCGGTGCTTCCGAACTAAAGCCTTCTTCTTTTAACAAGGGTAAATCTTCACGAATAGCCAGAAATCCGCTGCGAGTTAGAGTCCACACAGCATAACTGCGAGAACTCACGAGTTTCGCCTCAACAAGCCCCTTTGCTTTAAGCTTTAACATTCGTTGATATGCAGTAAACGCCGACCAATTAAACGTTGGCTGAAAGCGAATAAAGATAGCAGAAGAAGTTGCCACCTTCCAGCGCCATAAGAAATTCAAAATCGGCAATTCTTTTTCGGCGATGATTTTTCGAGAAATTAATTTCTTCACGCGTCCACCCCTTTTTGAATTTCATCCAAATTTGCAGAAGCGGTGTTTGGCTCGCGACTTTTGGCGGCAGTCTGCGGTGAAGGAATAATTTTTAGCGGCTTTAAAAATTCACGAAGTCTTTGATCGTCAAGCTGTGGAACTTGTAATTCAATAAGTTCGGGTCCATTTCTAAAGATGGCGCGACCCTTGATGTCTGGAAGATCCGCAGCTCTAACACTATCAAGAATTGTCATGCTGGTGGCGTTATCGGACATATGAAAGCAAACTCGTCCCTGAAGATTTGCCTTAATTGATCCGTCAATAATATTTACGTCCGGGCGCTGAGTCGCTAAAATTAAATTGATCCCAACGGCCCGCCCTTGAGCAGCAAGTGTTGATACGACTCCGCGCGCCTGAGCAACATCGCCTGCGGTCATATCAGGACCCGCTAAGAAAATCTGTGCTGCCTCATCTATTATGACAATTTTTCTCTTTAAGTGCTCGGTTGGCTTCTTTGGATCATTGCCATTGGCTCTCGCTTTTTCATTGTATTCCAAAATGTTTTTGCAATCACAATTATATAATAGTTGTCCTCGCTCTTTTAACTCAGTCTCAATTTCAACGAGAGCATGAAGGGCTGCCTGATTTGTTTTATGAATGATCATTCGCGGAAGATCTTTAAACTCAATAGACTCAAGTCCAAACTTCAAATCAATCAACACGAATTCGGCGTCATTGTTATTCAGATATAAAGTCGCAATCACCAGTTTTAGAAAAGTCGATTTGCCAGCGTTACTGGTTCCGGCGACTAACAGGTGAGGTACGTCGATAAGATTAATGACTTTGATGCCAGACCGAGTGTTACCAACTACGAATGAGAAATCTCTTCGCCCAAATGGAGAATCAAGGTCAATTACCTCTGGAAAATCTTCTTCAGAATAGAAAATCTTAACCACTCCCGTAACTCGATTCTCTTCGATTTTATCAATATAGCCAAAAAACCCAGATTCGAGTTTGTCTTTTGCAGATTGAAATGACGAATTTGATACTTTATTGGAGTTAAGAGTCATAACCCTACAGTTCGCATCTACTGCTCTATCGGAAATAAAAGATGGCAAGCGGCCAGAAGTAGTTCTTAAGCCAGCGTTTTCAAAGGTCTCTGTTAAATCTTTTAGAAAACGATTCAATAAATGTATTCTTCGTCCGGCCCAAAGAATATAGCCGCCAAGAATAACAGTAACGACAATGCATTTTGAGCTCGCTGGCATTAAGTGAAAAAGAAAGAATTTTGACCGCCAAAACAAAATCGAAATAACAAAGCCACCGAACCCAATATAATGATGAGGTATGATGTCTTTTTCAAAGCCTTTTGATAGCTCGCGCATAACACGTAAAACTGCTCGTTGGCGTTCGAGTGCGACATCAAGACTAAATCCCTTTTTCTTATCAGTCATATCAGCTCCCGTTGTCAGTAAAAATAATCGCGACTTCAGTGCCGGCACGAATCTCGACGGCTGGTGGTGAATTTTTATATTTAGATGCGACTTGATTTGACTCCTCAAGTGCTGCGCGGGCGGTACCATGTAAGACTGCATTTCTTACGGTTGGTTTTGCAACAACAGCACCTTGTTCGCCTTGCGTATCTTCAAGTGCTTCAGAGGCCCCCGATAGAAAGTTGAGTCCCGCACTTGCGGCCATCCTTCCGCCGTGAGTTGACCAAAACGAACCCTTTAGCCCCATTGATTTGTCAGAGGCATCAGCAATTTCGGCCTCAATGCTTGCAACATTTGCGTCGTCTGTGATGGCCTTAGTAAAATGAACAAATAGCCTGTCATCTGTGGATGATCCAGTTCCCAAAAGAATTGTTCCAGCTGTTAAAAAGTTTTCGCCCGCCACAATTACGTCTTCTTTTAATTTCACTTTTACTAAACCATTTGAGGCTCCAGTCATTAGAATTGCGTTGGTCTCTGTTCCAGGTGGCACCTTTATTTTTACTGATCTTGCAATTAATTTTGGACCCGATAATTTCAAAGCTGACTTTGGTGTTCTACGTTTGTCACTTTCAGTCTGCCTAACATCATCCCCTCGATTGTAAACCGAATTTTCAAAGTTTGGTTGGTTCCCATTAATTGAGGGCGTTTGAAATTCACTCCCGTTTTTTGAAGCTTGATGGGCTGGATTGTCATCCTTTAACACTGTGATAGTAATTGCGAGGCCAACAAGTGCCAATCCAGTTATTTTTGCCCAGGGTTTAATTTTCTCCTGGTCCCTAATGTATTTAAAACTTTCATGTGCCGCAATTTTACCAGCGCCATACTCAGAAAGTTCAACATCTTTTTTATCGCTCATTTTTTCTCTGCCTTTGGTTTCTTCTCGGTCATTTGAGCCTTCTCAGTTTTTTCAATAGCATCACGCACCTGAATCACAGAAGTGCCCGCTTGGGGTGACGCCACAAGGTCAAAAGCAAACCTTCGCCCAAGCACATATACAAATAAATTAGATCTCGAATTCGTACTCAAAGGAGAAATCGCTAAATCGTTTTCGACATACTCCATTCCGAATGAACCACTTCGACCGAGAATCACTTTCGTAGGCTTTGCCGGAAAACTTAAAACTGTACCTCGTGTAGAAATCAGGATCTTTCCGACATTCGACTCTGAAAGCCTCAAAACTTTCACATCATCCGCAAAAGCTTTGCAAGCAAGTACACCCAGACAAAAATAAATGGCGGCGATCCAATATGCCTGATTTTTATTATTTTCCTTCATTTTTTGTACCCTCCGCAATTTGAGCTGAAACCTTCAGAAGTACTAAGCCGTAGGGATTTGAAAATGACCTTGTCGTGCGCTGGAGTTTAATAGTTAACGGAAACTGCAAAGCGGATCTCAAACAACCGACGGACAAAATTCTGTCGGTATCAACCGCGAATGCGTCATCCTTTTTGAGCACCACATTTACAACTAGTTTTTGACGAACATTTCGGCGCTTCATTTCTTCTTGCTCCACCGAACGACTACCGAGCTCCTCCAGGGAAATAAAATCACCTTGAACATTTGCATCCGAATCAAATCGCTGTGAGAGCGCTTCTTTAATAAAGCCCTCGTACTCCTCTTTTGTAGGCTCTTGTCCAATGGAGGCTTGTCTCACCGAGGAGAAACAACCACGCTCAATTATGAGGGGATCTTTGAAAGCAAATTTGAGTGAAATAAAAAGCGCCAACAATCCACTTGTTGTAACTCCTATGACGGCAACTCGAAGAACACTATTCTGCTTGGCTACATTGGCCCATGCTTGAGGGAATCTCATGATTTCTTGTCCTTTTTTGTATTTTCTCGGTCGAGTTTCGCTTGCAACCACTGCGGCGGTGCTTTTGGGATCGGAATATCTTTCATCCACTTAGGAGGAGACGGCATTGATGCCGAGCTTGATTTTGGTAGCGGACTCTTTGCGGTCGCTGCTTTTGCAAGTTTGCCTGCGC
>JAYUEB010000550.1:0-11485 GCA_043739525.1 Bdellovibrionales bacterium | reverse complement strand
TCAAAAATACGAACAGGCAATTTTTTACCCTTTACTTTAACCCAATCCATTTCACGAGTAACAAAAGTGTCACCTGCCGCTCGCTGAGTGAATTCACTGACAATAATGCGAGTGCCGTATTGCTTGTTAATTCCTTCAAGGCGCGAACCTAAATTAACCGCGTCACCCATAATCGTATAGCTTCGGACGGTGAGCGAACCCATGTTGCCAACACTCATTTCGCCGGAGTTGAGGCCGATGCCGATGTCGATTTCGGGAAGGCCTTTTGAAACCCAATCTTTTTGGAGTTCACGTAATTTCACGATACTTTGAAGCGCACATCGACAAGCCCATTTCGCATGATCTTCAAAGTGGATAGGCGCGCCCCAAAATGCCATAATTGCATCACCCATGTATTTATCGAGAGTGCCTTTGTTTTCAAACACAAGGCTCGTCATCGGAGTGAGATAGCTATTCAATAAATCAGACAGGGCTCTTGGATCCAATTTTTCGGAGATAGTTGTGAAGCCACGGACATCCGAAAACATGACGGTCAGCTCCATCTTTTTACCGCCAAGTTCGATGTTGCTTGGGTCCGCCAAGATTTCGGCAACGATAGATGGAGAAACGTATTTTTCGAAAGTACCTTTGAGCTCGCGCTTTTTTCTTTCTTCTGTAAAGTATTTGTAGAAGGTCAAAACGATAAACAGGGTAAGAACAAATGACAGCGGAATCACGATATTGATGACGATTCCGTTTCGAAACAAATAATATTTATCGACATAGTAAAGTGTGCCAGCACTCGCAAGTGTCAACAAAAGCCCCGGTATTGAGCTGAGCATCGCAAGCAAATACGAAAATAAAGCTCCAAAAATGAGAACCCCGAAAGTCATATAGCTTTGTTCTTGGGCATGGGTTCGTAAGAAGCCGGGCTTATCATTAAGCTCTTTAGGCATAACCTCACCAGACTTAAGATATTTAGCTTTTTCGAGCTCGATGAGGAGGTTGGACAAAACATTGGCGTGAGTTTCAACTCCCGGATAATTTTCTTCAAAAGGTGTGACTCGAAGATCATAAATACCGATGGCTGTAGCGCCGAAGATAAGTATCTTATCTTTCAAAAACTCTTTGCGGTTGACGCCAGTTGTTTCACGAATTTCAAATTTTTTCGTTTTAGGATCGTATTCGTTTTTCTCATAACTGATAGTTTCTGAATTATTGAGAAGTTCGCTTGCTGGAATATGTGCAAACATTTTTTGTCGACCCGAATAATTAATTGAAAGCTCACCAAACGAATTGACAGGAACTTTCATGACAACATCACCATTGTCATTTGTTGCTGCAAAATCAGATACAATTTTATTTGTTTCATCGGCGCGATTAAAGCCTTCTTCGTTAATCTTAACTTGAACGCCAAATTTATTGGCGAGCATAAATGCTTTAAGAGCAATACTTGGAAAGTAATTGTAGCCCCAGTGACTAATTAAATAACTCTTACGAACAGTGCCGTCGGAATCAAGATCAGCATTAAAGTAACCGCTATGTTTAGTTGGCAGAGCTAAGACTGGAAAATTCAAAGTCCAATTATAAATAGGAGCCACTGAGTTTGCTAAAAAACGATCTTTATAAGAACTGACCCATTCTTCAAATTGCATTCCGGCAAGTTTTTTATTTTCAGTTTGAGCTTGAGGCCATGCGTCTTTAAGAGAAAGGTCCTTATAATCTGAAACGATTGGCTGAAACTTAGTAGGATTGAGAAGCTCGTCTTCATGGCTTAAAAAGCGTGAGCAATAATTACTGGCAGATCGCTTGCACATTTCTTTTAAATCAGCAGAATTCTTTTTCCCGAGGATGGCTTCAGTTCTTTTAAAAAGTTCAGGAATTTGGGCAACCATTTTAGGATCTGCTGCGAGCAGGGTCTGAAAAGTTTGTTCATCTTCTAGCAAGATTTTTTGTAAAATAAATGAAACTTGTTCTTTTGGAATTCCGATTCCGAAGTTAACAAATGAAGCGAGTAGGCTATCTTGAAAACTTTGATGAGTGGTTAGCCACTCAGAAATTTCACGAACCTCTAGCTCGTCGAAATAAATTGCAAGGCGAGTTTTAAACGCAGTTGGAAGGCGTTCTTTTTCTTCTTCAGAATCAAGAACAACTATGGGCAATTCTTCTTTTGCCCAGTATTTTGCATAAGGCGATCTCTTGAAAAGCAAATCATCACAGACATCTTGCCAAGCTTTACGCTCGGTCGTGATATCTTCAGCAAAGAAAGATCCCATAACGAGGTGATCTGCATTTTTTTGAATTGAAGCTGCAAATTTTTGGTCACTTGCGGCTGTTATCATCTCGCGGCCAACAAAGTCATTCAGTGCAGGGTTAGCAACTGAATTTTGTTGTAGAAAAGTTTTGAGTTTGTTTAAGACGGGGAGAGAAGAGTTTTGATCTTCTTCAGAAAACACGGCATCGAACGCAACGACTTTTGCTCCAGCTGCAGTGGCATTAGAGACGATCTGACCAATTTTTTCGCGGGGCCAAGGCCATCTTCCCTCTTTATCTATCGAGCGATCATCGACCGCGATAATAGCCACTTGATCTGAGCCATATCTAGGGCCCCGATCCAACAATCGCCAATCGATTGATTTTTCGTGAAGTAAATTAATTGCGTGATAGATAAGATTGAAGTTTGATTTGTCTTTATTTTCTTGGCTGTAATAGTGGGTGAGAATATAAAAAAAGAGTGCAGTCACCACTAGACCCAATGTCACTGGCGAAATCAGCATCTTAAATAATTTTTTGAGTTTTTTCTTCATCTGAAGTGAATCCTAAGTAAAATCATGGCTGCATCTCATTGTAAGAATAGAAGATACATTGAGGCAAAGAATTTTAAAATTCTTCTTAGACCAACGGCCCGCGAGCCTTTTGGCTAAGCGAACTTTCTTAGGTCTGCCTGGGCCTAAGCGCTCTTGAGAAGCATTCGTCTTGAATGATATTCTGTATTCATCGAAATGGAGGCCATCACATGCAGGCACGTTTAAAAACAGAAGCTGATATCAAAATTGTCGAACTTTTTGGGCGCGTGGAAATTGAAGGTTCGGAGTCATTTAAACAAAATTGTTTGAACGCTCTCGTTGGACAAAAAGTTATTTTTGATTTAGCCGGTTTAAATTTTGTCGGTAGTACTGGAATACTGGCATTTTTGGAAGGTCTTCAAGACTTCGCGATGCAAAATCCAAATCGGTTTAAATTTTGTCATGTCGGTTCTGAATTTAAAAAGATTTTTGCAGCGACAAGCTTGAACTGCATCGAAATATTTGAGTCTCTTCAAATGGCAATAACGGCATATCAAAATATTGAGACAACTCAAAATGTGGCCGTAGAAATGATTCCGTACAAGAGAGACGCTTCTATCTTCAAAGATCTCGATATTATCGAGACCCCAGAAGAAACCGAGGTTCTTGCAGCTCAAGAAGCGCCTGGGGCAAGTGAGTCGACCTAAGCCTTCTCTTTTATTACGTCTTCTTCGTTAATTCGTAATTCGTTGCTCTTTTTAGGAGTAGCGATATTTAAGTTGATAAATTCACCGTGAGTATATCCAAAATTATTATGTTTCAGTCTTTGCGGGAACCACGCGAAGAATTCGCGCTCAGAAGATCTGCAAATGGCCTGTCTCGTTTTACCTTTTTCTACAAGTTCATCGCCAATCACTCGAGATGGAGCATAGGTGATCGCATTTTGAACTTGGTTTTTAAAGGGTGGCGGAGTTTTTCTCATGAGGAGATAAGAAAAGGTCAGCGTTTCATTCTTAAATGGAAGTAACTTTTCTATCGAGGTAAACCATTTTGACTTCTCAACTCCAATACGGTCATGGCACCAATCGGTCTTAGAATTGACAAGTAGTGGGCAATCGCCTTGATGTGTGCAAGGACCCCAGGCATGAAATCCTTTGGCGATCAGTTGGGCTCTTAATTCCATGAGGTTACGGGCGTGAACAGAGGTCGAAGGCTCGATAAACATGAGCGCTTCAAATTTTTCAACACGCGAAAGTAGCTTGAGCTTTTCTTCGGGTGAGAACTCATTCCAACTATAAGATAAGCAAGCAAGGTCAAAGTTTTCGCCAAAAGTGAGCTCATCTTGCTTTAAAATTTTGAGGCTGAGAGGAGAACCAGCCAAAAGCTTCCTTTGAATTTCAATAGCACTACCCGAAACATCAAAGCTGAGTAGTTTTTGCCAATCAGGTTTTGCAAGGACCAAGTTCGAAGTGAGAGAGCCCATGCCAGATCCGATATCGACAGCGCTATTGAGATTTTCAAAAAAGCCTAAGCGTTTGGCTTCGGTACATACAGAAAGGGCCCTTAAGTAATTCATTGGAAAGTAGTAAGCAAGGTATGCGATCTGCGCCCATTTCTCAGAAAGAGGACTCTTCTCTTTAGCACTAATAAAGTGATCAGATAATCGAATAATACTCTCAGCAATACGAGAAATTGCGTCTGGATCACAGTTCAAACTTTTCAGTTCAATCCAGATTTTTTCTTCTAAGTTTTTTGGAAAGCTAAAGGTATTTAATTTTGCCATTTTTTGGACCTAGAAAAAAAAAGGGGCTGAGTCGAGGGGTAGCGACTCAGCCCAGCCAAGGTGAAGGAGGTCCCAGATGCAAGGGGGTGATGCATCCGTTACAAACCTATAAAGCAATCACGAGGCCAAAGTTTGGGTGAGCTAAATCCCCAAAATTTCGTGATCACCCAAATGAAACCACCTGTTTTTGTTAGTCAGTCCCGCCGTAATTTGTTACCAGACCAGGTGGCTTTGTACTTTGATGAACTGAACTCATGCTCTACAATTAAGATGAGGTTAATAAATGAAAAAAATCTTACTTATAAGCCTGATGTTTAACTTTTTGACAGTCATGGCAAGGGGACAGGAATCAGAATTAAACTTTTCGCCCTCCTTAAGCGCTTTAAATCTTCCGCAATCTATGACCATTGGGCTTCAGCAAGACGCTCAGCATGTGCTCAATGTTGACGCCGATCCGACCTGGCGGAAAATGCTCTCTGAACGAGAGAAAAATGAATACGTCTTTGAGAAAAATACTAAAGACCAAGGAGCTAAATCTCTTTTACAATTTAATTTGAATTCGGACGGAACTGTTAAAAACGCGATTAGCTTTTACATGGATCAAGAAAACCCGCCTGAGAAAGAAGTACGCTATTCTGTTTTTAGTACTCCTAAAAAAATTCAAAGTACGACTATCTGCTGGAATTTTAAGGCCTGTGTGACTTTGAATCCCACTTATTGCAGGAGCGTCTTACGAACTCAAAAAGATGGCAAATTGAACGCTTTTCTAAATGAGAATGTGGTAGGTCGACCGAAAGGTCATTTTAACGATGAATCTTTAGGTGGCGTACGTAAGCAACAGGCTGACAACCAAAAAGCCATGCTTCATAGTTACCTAAAAGAGCAAGTTCCCGGTTTTTTTAATGGCTTTAAAACGCCCATTGCTTATCTTTCTCCTGATGAAAAAAGCCAAGCAAAAATGGATGAAATAGTCTCGACATGCAAAGACATCATAAAAGCAAATACCGAGGAAATTTCGAAGGTACAACCCATCCACAAGAGACCAAGAAAAGTTCAAACGGCACCATAGACTAGGAATTCAAATGGCAGATTCAATTGCAAAATCAATGATCGGCAAAAAGGCTCCGGCAATCGAATTGCCGGCAACAAACGATCAAAAAATTAATCTTCAAAAATTAAAAGGTTCAAAAGTTGTTCTTTATTTTTATCCCAAAGATAAAACGCCAGGCTGCACGCTTGAGGGACAAGATTTTTCAAAGCTTAAATCTCAGTTTAAAAAGCAAGGTGCTGTTGTCTTTGGAGTTTCAAGAGACTCAGTGAAAATGCATGAATCCTTCAAGGACTCATGTGGATTGTCAGTTGAATTGATAGAAGATAAAGATGAAAAACTTTGTCGAGCATTTGATGTCATCCAAATGAAAAGCTTGTATGGTAAAAAGTATGAGGGCATAGAGCGATCAACTTTTGTGATTGATGAAAAAGGTGTTATACAAGCTGAGTGGCGCAAAGTTAAAGTAAAAGGCCACGCAGATATAGTTCTTGAATACGTATCAAGACTATAACTATTTCGGGTCAAAAATTCCTTGCAATCGATTTTTAAGCGCTTGAACCTTGTCTTCAGGTGGTTTGGGTGGCGGCGTTGGCTCTTTAGTTGGTGTCGGGGCCGGAGTAATCGGAGAGGGTGGTGCTGTCGCCACCGTTTCTTGTTCTTCGACATCGTCGGGGTCCTCAGTCGAAGAAACCGGCGCAGAAACAGTCGCAGCAGGTGGCTCTTTCTCGCCGGTTAAACCTCTTTTTAGTTTGTTCGCTGTATATATTAGCGTCTTTCTCAAAACTTCTTCGATGGTCTTTTGGGCAAAGCTCACTTCAGGTTTTTTAAGTGTTCCCAGCAAGCTAAATGGGACCATGAAGCGTCCTTGAGTATCCGAATTAGCCGCACGAATATCGCCGCCAATGGGAGCATCAGCTAAAAAGGCTGTTCCGGACAGGTTGAGATTTTGAGAGTTCAGGATAAGGCTTCCTCTTGCTTGGAGTTCATTTCGTGCAGGTGTGAGTAACTTAAAATCTAAGATATTGAGATTCGATTCAGCAAGTCCAAACAAGACTGAGATTTCAGCTCCGCTGATATTAACGACTGGTGGTTTTGGCTTTCCAACTCCTGGGATATGAGATAACTTTTCGTCAATCAAATCATCGATGCTATGATTCGCTATCACGGCATTCTTGAGATTAATTCGACCGTTTGCTTTGAGATGATTGAGGAAATCAGCCGAAGTTGCATCTATGCTGATCTGGCCAGAAGCTTCACCTTTTATGAGGCCCGATGAATTGGGATTAATAGACGTGAGAAGCTGATTGGCATCGATTTTTTTAAATTCGACTTTGCCTGTTAAATTTTCTCTTCGCAAATTGTAATTCAAATTTGTAGCATTGATTTCACCTGCATCAAACTTTGCAATTTTAGCAGTTCCAGTAATGACTTGATCGTTAAAGCTTAAATCAGTTGAAAGACCATCAGCCGTTATATGGTCAGTATGAAAATGCCCCACCTGAGCAGTCAGTCTAAATCTTGAGTCTTTTGAATTTGGTAAGTAAAAACTAGATCCATGATCGGATGGATCTGCCAATGGGTTCAAGGCTTGCTTTGAGGCGAGAAATTGAAAATTGGAAAGATTAAAAACTCCGGTGCCATTCAGCTTAAGCTGACCATTCGGTTTTGAAAAATTATAAATGCCTCTCACTTCAGAATTGATTTCAAATGGTCCCGCCATTTGTAGCACTTCATCTTTATAAAGTATGTTGCCATTTAACTTTTCAAGTTTGAGTGGATGAAAATCGATGCTCCAGTTTTTTTCGGCATCCTCTCTTAACGTCGAATCCATTGTGACCATTCCCGAAAGTGGGGCTCCACCAAGTATCGGAAAGAATTTCTCCCAGCCAATAAGGCTTGGATTTTCAAAATGAACATTCACTTCAGAAGGGTGATCTTGAGTTAAACCAAAACTACCAGTGGCGAAAGTCTTCAAATTTAGAAATATCACTGTAAAATCGAGAATATTAAGTACTTGCTCTCGGCCGACGAAACTTGCATCAAATGAAAGAGGGATACTTTTAGGCTTATTAAAAATTCCGACTCTTTGTAACTCGATAGCATCGAAATTTGCATGAACATTTAGTTGTTCAACTTTAATATAGCCCGAATATGAGAATTTAGATTCAAGATTCAATTTAAAAGTGCCGTCGGCGACCAAATTATCCTGTTTTAAATTTGTGTCAGCAGAAAAAGATTTGGCATTGACGCTGCCAAAAATTTGCCAAGGCTTTCCTGATACGCGAATGGCACTGAGATCTGCATTCAAAGAACCTTTTAAATTTTTAAGGCTCGAGATGTTTGGCGGTTTTTTGAGAGCGGCAAAATTGGCAACATCTGTATGAAACTTCCAATTTCCCATATCTTCTGGAAAGTTCTGTTCACCTGATAAAGAAAACGGAACCCCCGACAGGCTCCCTTTGGCGTTTGCAACCGAAAGTATCTGATCCTTGAGTGAGAATTCGCCTTGTATATCAACCGGAAGACTCAATTCAGGATGTGACATTTTGAGTTGAGTTCTAAGTGAAACGATCCAATCTTTTTCAACTCCTGGAATATCAATATTCAAATCGAGAGGGTCCAAGGACGTCTCGTTTTCTATATCGCCCCTTGAGTTCACTTCAGTCATTTTAAATTTTGCATGATTGATTTTTAATTCAACATTAAAGTCTCTCCCAAATTTGAACTGAGTATGAGTGATATATTCAGGCTTTGCTTGGCTCTCTGATTTTGCTATGACCTCGTAATTAATTTTCGGATCTTCAAAGCGAATCAGAACAGGGCCAAATGGTATGGTACGACTAAAAAGACTTCGATTTAAAGGCGCCTCAATATAAAGCTTTGGGATATCTACTTTCAGGTTAGGATCGGTCATGACAAACTTCACGCCGGTAGCTGCAAGTGAAAGCTTCGGTAAGATGAGGACTCTTAAATCATGAATTTGTACGGGAACACCTAATAGTTCTGTCGCTTTAGTTTGAACAAGTTCTTTTACTCGAGGGGAAAGATAGAACTTAGCATATACAAGTCCGCTTGTAATACTGAGCATTGTTGAAACGATAATGTAAATCAAAAAATTTTTCATATTTACGACAGTAATTCTCTTACTTTTTTGCCAAAATTTTGAATGTCGATTTCTCTCGAATCAAAGCTTGTCATGAGCCTAGCCTCAAAGGTTTTCTCGTTCCATATGTAGAAAAAATGATGTTTTTTAAGTTCATGAACAATATTTTTCGGAAAGATCGCAAAAACCGCATTTGACTCCGTTTTTTGAGTCATTTGAACACCTGAAATTTCCGAAAGAGTTTTTCTTAAAATTTGCGCCATTGAAAGACTGTGCTGAGCAATTTCTTTCCATAAATCTGTACACAGCCAAGCGTCGAATTGAGCTGCGATAAATCTCGTTTTGCTAGGGAGCTGCATAAATTGCTTTCGCTTAAAGCGAAAGTCTTTTGCAAGTTCCTTATTTAGAATTACGACAGCCTCACCAAACAGCAAAGCGTTTTTTGTCCCACCCAAAGATAGTACGTCGACATATTTGGTCATCTCAGAAAGACTGACTCCAAGGTGAACCGCCGCATTTACGAGTCGCGAACCGTCCATGTGAAGATAAAGCGAGTGTTTTGCTGCAAACTGATGAATCTCTTCAAGTTCTTGCAATGAATAGACGGTGCCGTATTCAGTAGGCTGAGTAACAGATATTCCCACAACTTGCGAAGAGTGTTGATCACCTTTTCTCACCAGGTAATCTGCGAGGTCTTTTGTTTGTAATTTTCCGTCTGGGCTTGCAACGCAAATCAGTTTACAACCTAAGTGCTTTTCGGGAGCGCCACATTCATCAACCCAAAGATGAGCAGTGTTTGCAGCTAAAATGGCATGATATGAATTTGCAAAACATGAAAGCGCCAACACATTGGCTGCGGTCCCATTAAACACAAAGTGAACTTCAGCGTCTTTCGAAAAGTGCTTTTTAATTTTTTTCACGACTTCTTGAGAATAGTCATCAGAACCATAGGACGGGCAGTGGCCTTTGTTAGCTAAAGCGATTGCCCCTAGAATCTGTGGGTGAACTCCAGAGTGATTGTCGCTACCAAAATGCGTGACAAAATCCATTTCAAAATCCTTATATCGAAAAAATATACTTATGCATAATCAAAGCGGCCAGTTTCGAAGTTCGGTCATCAAGATCAAGCGGTGGCGAACACTCGTAAATTCCTAATCCACGTACGTCGAGACGATGATTCAAAATAGACATAAACTGAAAAAATTCATCAGCGCCAAAGCCGGTTGCAAAACTCTGGCTACATCCAGGAGCAAATGCATTAGAAAAGCCATCTATGTCGATAGACAAAAAACATTTTCGGCGTTTGGTAATCAAATGAGCTAAACGCTTTAAACAAAAGCTTGAGAGATCTTCACCCGAAAGTCTTAGATCATCGTAATTTAAGATTTGTATTTTATGTGCTTCACAGTATTTGCGATGAGCGAGCGAATTACATTGAGCTTGAATTCCGATTTGAACCAGATCGATGTTCGGAAACTCTTCGGCAATACGATAGAAAGGCGTTCCGCTATTAATGCCTTTATCAGTTGAGCGGACATCAAGGTGAGCATCAAAATTAATAATGAGCGGCTTTTCATCACAAGCTTTAATGAAAGCGGCGACATCCACATACCCGTAATCGTGACCGCCCCCCAGAGCAATCCACTGAAACTGATTTTTAAAAGCTTTGATTGCAACTTCTTTTGCTTTTTCATGACGTTCTGAAAGAGATCCAAGGCTCGTATCAAGATCCCCTAAGTCTCGAAGTTCAAAATCAATCTCGAAGGCTGGAGTCATTTTATAAAAGAATTCTCGAATTTTAGGCGGAGCAAGTCTTGCCCCAAGTCGACCCGAATTATTTTGGATTCCTTCATCGTCAGGATAGCCCGCGATGATAAACTTCTTTAACGATGAACTTTCAAGATTTTGAAAGTCAATTGAACGTACTTTTTCACCAAGTCGTTCATCGTTCGTTTTTGAACTTTTAAAAAATAGCTTTTCATCGGTTTTTTTAAACATGAAGTTTGAAGTCACCCCTTTAATATTTATCTATTAAAATTATATATTTGCTTCACCTCTTGGTCAAAGCTCAACGCACATGACTGGGACTTTCGTATGAGGCGTTTTTATATCGGAACCATAGCTCTAGTCCAGGTGGTTCATTTGCGTCTTACTCCACTGACAAAGCTCGGCGAAATAGGGATTTGAACTATAAGAGTCGATAAGTTCGCTCATCTCTTTTAGCTTCTTATTAGTCGCGACGATCATCGCGTTTCTTTTAAGTTTATTGCCGGTCGCTCTTGAAAGACTTGAATCTTTAAAAGATTTTGCGAGAGATTTATTTGAACTCTCCAAGATAAATCGAAGATCAGAAATGAGATCCTCTTTTGAGAGAGTACGATTTTCAAAAGCGATTTCATTTTTATAGAACTTGATATTCCAAGGACAAACGGTCTGACATAAGTCGCAGCCAAAGAGCCAATCACCTATCTGACTCCTTAAATTCTGAGAGGGCACAGACTTACTTTCGATTGTTAAATAAGAAATGCAGGTGCGGGCATCTAGATTTCTCTCAGTCAACGCACCTGTGGGGCAAATATCAATACATCGTCTGCAAGTTCCACAATGATCTGGCTGAAGTTTTTGATTCGGCGTTAACTCAAGGCTCGTATAGATCTCTGAGATGAAAAATAAACTCCCGAATTTTGGGTGAATGAGGCAAGTATTCTTGCCAACCCAACCAAGACCAGCTCGTCTTGCTAGATCTCTTTCTAGGACCGGTCCTGTGTCGACAAACCCGATAA
>JAYUEB010000549.1:0-3825 GCA_043739525.1 Bdellovibrionales bacterium | reverse complement strand
TAGCGAAGGATTTTGTGGTCGGCCTTTTGATAAGATCAATTGCGGTAGTGTAAGAGGATGCAGTAATATCCTAGTATGTTATACGATAACGAAACGATTTCACAATACACTCCCACCAATATTGCGATTTGGATGTCCCTCGCTTTTCAGGCGGGTCTTTTGAATATCGGTGGCTTCATGGCCTGTCACCGCTTTGTTTCTCACGTGACAGGATTTGCGACATTTTTTGGTTACGAGATTAATCAGCCCGATAACAGTCATGCATTTGGAATGCTCATTGTACCCTTATTTTTCATGTTCGGATGTATGCTGAGTGGCCAGTTAGTAGATATTCGGGTGAGGCTCCATAAGCGACCAAAATATTATTTGACCTTCGGGGTTATCTTTTCATTGATATGTGCGGTTCTCATTTTGGGTGTATCAGGATATTTTGGCAAATTCGGTGAACCAATGGAATTTTATAGAGACTATATCCTACTGGTCATTTTGTGTCTCACCTGCGGAATTCAGAACGGAACTATAACGAGTGTGTCAAAATCAGTTATTCGAACGACCCATCTAACAGGAATCACCACCGATCTCGGCTTAGGAATTGTGAGGTTCCTTAATCGCGAAAGACTTAAAAACGATATGGCGAATGAAGTTCACGCTAATTTAATGCGTGCAGGGATTATATTCTTTTTCGGATTCGGTTCAGTTTTTGGCGGTTATGCGTTTAGCAAATTGCAATATTGGGGATTTGTTATACCCGCGATAACATCGGGATCTCTTTTTGGTCTGATGCTTTATTTTCAAATTTTCAAGAACCGCTCAAATACAAACCAAACGACAACTCATACGGACAGACTCACGTCTTGAGATTTTAGCGAGAAGAGCTATTCCTCGTTTGAATATTCAAATTCGACAAGAAGTTTACTTGAGATCTTGAATGAGAATCATCTTATTCGGGTTTGTTGAATCATTGACGAAGCCCATGCGGGCTAAATTTTCTTTTAAGGATGGGCTTTTAAGTTCAGCCGCGGTGATTATCATCTGTTTGATTGTCGGGTTTGCTTGTGAATAGAGTTTAATGGCTCCGATAAAGGCAAAAATAAATTCAGGTAAAAGCGGAGAAATGCCATCTTGTCGTTCGCCATACTCAAGCGGCTTAAACCGACGTGGCTGCATGACTTGCGTATGTTCTTCGATAGTGAGAACCGGAATAAAAAATTTGATTTGCGAATCTGTAACGAGAAAACCCGCACTGAGATTGATGCCGACCTCACCGATCGCAGGTTCAAGCGAAAGCGAACCTTTACTTTGACCATTGTTCATTTGAGCAAAGAGCTTCGTCATCATCGCTTGAACATTTGGGCGTCTAAAAGCGGGCTCTGAAAGATCTGGATTTTGAATAAAGTTTTTCATTCGAGAAGATTTGGCTGGACGAATAAAATCAGCACAAGTGTCTTGTGCTGAGCTTGAAATGCTAGCAAAAAGCACGGCCAAATAGACGAGGCATTTCATCTTTTTCATATTGTGAAATGCCTCCAGAGAATTATTTAATAAAATCTTCGCAGCTTACTGCAACAGCAGGGAGACTCGCGCGAAGTTTATCCAAAACGAGCACCAAAGGTTTCTTCAAAATTAGAATCGAAGAGAGTTGATCCACAATAGCCTGTGCCAATTTGTTTGTTGGAGCAAGTGGCGTGAGCTTCTGAGACAATTCAAAAACCACAGAACCTGGATCACCATAGTGTTTATCTGTTTTCAAAGCATCTGGCGCCAACTCATTTAAGTACCGAAATAACTTCGAAACTTTTTCAAGACTTGCACTTTGATCTTTGCTCGCAATGACTTCATTTAAGATTTCAGTTACGATCGGCTCTCTGAGACGATTTGAATAAGCTCTGAGAGATTCCGCATCAAATGCCAAGCTATCTGCCAGAACAACTTCAATTTGATTTTTGTTGAGCGTATCATGTTCTGAGGCGATTTGGATTTGCATTTTTGTTTGCATATCAAGAGCTTTCAAAAATGGATCAGACATAATCGCATAACTTGCGGTTTGAGCGTACGAATAAGCAGACGCAACTCTCAAAACTGTTTGCGGATGACTTCCATTTTCGATTGTGCGCATGTCAATTCGATTTGCGCCAGCTCTAGCCAATGCTTGTTTCGCTTGAGTCATGATAAACTCTCCAGTTTGACCTTCGCCACCGGTCAAAACGGCCATTGAGTCTGCAAAGTTTTTAGGACCAGCAGTAATTATCGCCCAACGATCTGCAGTTGCTTCTTGTGAGCGTGTGAGAACGGTCATGTCGGCCTTGAAAGATTTTGCTGAATTTGGATCAGTCGCCGCTGATAACATTTTATCAACACCTTGAACTTGACCATTAACGACGAGATCACCACGTCCAAAAGCATTACTAAAAGAATTTGCCAAGCGTTGTAGTCCGGCAGGGCCTAAGCGTTTGGTAATTTGAGCGCCGATAGTCGCCGCGTGTTCGGCCAAAACATCTGCCAAATGATCTGCAGCTGGGCCATCGTAATCGATCGCACTCTTAATCATTGCTCTCGATTCTTTTCCGACAAGGGCTAGATATGCTCCTTGTTGTTCTTCAGGAATAAGATTTCTTCCGACAGCATCAAATACCGACTGAACAACGATACCAGTTAAAACGTGTTTCATATGAATGTGACCGAGCTCGTGCGCGAAAACGGCTTCCATTTCACCATCCGTCATGATTCGAAGAAGATCTTTGTAAACAACAACTAGAAGACGATCATGAAGAGCACTAAATGTGAAAGCATTCACAGAACCCATTGCAGTCCAAAGAATTGATTCTTTAACGGCTTCATTTGTAAAGCCATGAGCGCGGGCCATCTTTTGCAAAATCTTACGATATCTATATTCAGGATTGAGATCTTCTGAACTTCGAGCAGCCGAAAACTCAAGAGGTTCCGCACTGTCATTTGTAATCGCATCAAGATCCCGAATCGCAGCCGCGAGGGCGACGCGAGCATCTGGGTCTGTCTCTAAAAGGTTAGCAACCGCCAAGTCGATATTGTGTCGAACCATTGAGCCTTCATATGAGTAAAGCCATTGGCCAACGTTCACGTTATTACGAGCTTCGCTCAGGACTTGTTGGTAAGTAACAGGCTTTGCGGCTTTTTTTGCTGTTGTTCGACGGCTTTGTGGATCGGCCGCTGTTGCAAAGGGCGCATAAAACAAGTTTGTACTAATAAGGACACTTAGAAGAAGACGAGAAGATTGAGAAAAGCTACGCATGAAAACCTCACAATTTGTTGATCGAATTATTGAATTCAAGCTCTGAAGAGCACAAGACATGCCATGGATTTGAGGCGTGGAAATTGAGTTAAAGGCTTTCTTTGAAAAAGACCTGTATAACTTTTGATATGGGCCAATTTTGGGCCATGGATTGTGGCTTCAAGATTTGAAGTGTCGGAACGCTACTCGTGTCATCATATTGATGATCGCATCGAAGTTTCGAGTTATCGCGAAAAAAATTTATAGCGTCTTGAAAAGATTGAATATTTTTAAAATTTTTTGCAAAAGCAAATAACTAAAAAAAAGTTTATTTTTTTTACAGGACCTAGACCTTCGACCAGACCTGTTGGACTCGACTAAAGTTTTTTGGCCTGAGGTCGATGAATACTCCAGCAACTGCTTTAAAAGGCAGTCGCAAACTAACAATGGAGACAAAAATGAAAAACAGTAAGAATTTAGTTCTAGCCCGGATATTTCATCAGAGTCGCGTCATCTAAATTTTTCGGCCGAAAGTATTTTGTCCTAAATTATTCGAGCATTTTTTGCGAAAAATTTAA
>JAYUEB010000548.1:0-3825 GCA_043739525.1 Bdellovibrionales bacterium | reverse complement strand
TTGAAAAAAATTCTTTAAGCGGCTCAATGAATGCGCCCCACAAACTTCTTGTTTCAAGCGCAACCTTAGGCTCGGGAGAAAACCACGATAGAACGGTCCCGAGAAGCATTGTTGCGGCCATAATTTGGTAGACCTGGCTCCAAGCAATATGATCGGCAAGATAAAGTGCGATACCGCCACTAAAGAGCATGGCAATGCGGTAAAAGTTAACGTAGAGACTTGATCCCATTCCCTGCTCTTCATTGTCTAAAACCTCACGTCGATAGGCATCAACCACGATATCTTGGCTCGCACTAAAAAATGAAATCAATATCGCAATGGCGCCTACTAATCGAATCGATTCTCCGGGATGAGAAAGTGAAAGACCAAATAAACTGAGTGCCAAGCAAACTTGAGTGATGATCAGCCAACTTCTTCGACGGCCTAGAGAAGAAAACTTGAAGTAGTCCATAAAAGGCGCCCATAGAAACTTAAAACTAAACGGAATCTGGACGAGAGAAAAAAACCCAACGACTTTCAAATCAACGTTCGATTCAGTCAGCCAAGCCTTCAAGGTCGACCCAACCAACAGGAGAGGAATCCCTGAAAAAAAACCCATCAAACCGATGATCAGCATTTTTTTTGAAAAAACACTCTTGATAATGTTATGCTGTTGTTGAGTCATGAGCTAAGCCTAGCAAACTTATTCATGATCCTACAAGGAGACACTGTGGCCGTCCGTGAAATTATAAGAATGGGAAATCCTCTTTTGCGAGAACGCTCACGAGAACTCACAAAAGATGAAATTTTGTCCGATTGGTTCAAGAATCTCATAGTCGATATGACCGACTCTATGCATGCAACTAACGGTGTTGGAATTGCGGCACCACAGTTGGGTGAACTTGTTCGACTTTCTGTTATCGAGTTTAGTAGCGACAATGTAAGATATCCTGAGATGGGCGCTCAAGGACTTACGATTTTTGTAAATCCCGTTTTAAGAGTCACTGAACCCAAAGAACAAACTTTTTGGGAAGGCTGTTTGTCAGTTCCGGATTTACGTGGAGCGGTCGCTCGTCCTAGCGGAGTCTACGTCGAATACCTCAATGAAAAGGCTGAACTCAAACAGCTGCAGGCTGACGGATTCTTAGCAACCGTTCTGCAACACGAATTTGATCATCTCGATGGTGTTTTATACATTGACCGTATTAAGGATCTTAAGAAACTAAGCTATATTGAAGAATATAAGCAGTTCTGGTCGCCTCAAGCCCTCCATGAAGAACTTGATGACTAATTTTAAGCTGCAATCTTTTTGATTTGCTCGATTTTAGCCTTTAGATTTTGCATATCTTGCTTGAGTGAATTGTTTTCTTCTGCCAGTACAATCAATTTTTTTCTTAAATTACGTAGTTCGTCTGCATCCACAGAAGAACTAGCTGCTTGTTTTGAATGATCGACTGTTACTTCTTTTTCAACAACCGCGAGAGTCGGCGAAGTTTTAACGGGAGTCATATCGGCGCCCTTGCGAAGAGCATCTTCGATTCCATCTGGAACGAAAACTTCAGGGTCAACTTTATCAGATCGTAAAGCTCCTTCATGCATTAATCTTCTTACCTCGGTAAAAATTTTGATATAGGCAGCGCTGATATCGGCGGGAGTTGGTTTATTGGTTTCAAATAGATCATCGATCTTTCGGCGCTGAGAAAAACTAAATGTGCGGTAAAATCTTTGGCGATCTTCAGGCTTTAATCCATGAAAAGCCACGGCAAGAGTCAGTTCTTGTACACTGCCGGCAATTTCTGAAATAACTTCATCCGACCAAGTCATGATCTTATCCATAGTGAGCATTTTCTTTTGGATAGCAAGGCTCCAGCGTGGATCTTCTTCATTTACCATATTGAGAAACTTTTCTTGTTTTTGAGGTCCGCATGTTTCGATCAATTGTAGAAGTTGAAGAAATCCGCCCGATTTTTGATAACGATCTAAAGTTCCCACTAAAACTCTCCTCAAAGAAAGTGATGGCTGACAAAGTTTTTATCGACATTTTAGCAAAATACTTGATGGAGTCAAAATGGTGCGTAGGAGTTCGACAAGTTAATTATAATAATTTTGTTTAGGTCTTGGCCGCGCTCACTTTTTTGTCAGTGCATTCAAATGGGTATTTTATTGTGGCTCAAAGTGAGAGTAGTTAAATAAAAAATTTAAACCTCTTTTGGATAAACTTAAGTCTTAAAATTCCCGATAGGCCATATGGCATAGGGAGACCAGATGAAGCCATTTATATTAATTATGATTAGCCTAATTTTAGCCCACACTCAGGCCTCGGCCCGTGCACTATTAGGCGCTTTGAACACTCCTGTTGCCATCAGTACAACGTCACAGGCACCTTCTGCAAACTGCTCATGTCTTAATAGCTTTGGTTTTTTGAATCCATTATTTTTGTCCCGTTCTGAGACGTTCAAAATCTTAAAAATTAAGCCACTGGGTAATCAAGAAATTTCGAATACAAGTCTACAATCACTCAAAGATTCTTTTATGCAGGCCACCTCAGTTTTTAAAAATAATTTTGACGTAGACCTAGAGTCTTCTGCAGCTCTAGTTCAAATTCGTAATCGTCTTTTAACAAGTGTAGGCTACAACGAGAAACATATTGAAAAAGCCGACCTGACGAAAATGGCGTCCGAAGATCTCCGCTGGAAAAGCGCACTTCAGAAAATTTCCTGCAATTTACAAAGCTGTAAATCTCCCTCTGACGCCGTAATTAATTACGACATACTCTTACTATCTAAGACTTTCAAAAAAGATCTTGAATCGGCACTTCTTGACCAGACGAGCGAATCGATCACAGTAGACGAGATGTTGAGCGCTCTCGTTGTACCGAATGAGCGAGCTCGACTAAGACTCTTCTCGGCTCTTTTAACACAAGTCGGAATTCCAAATGAAACGAGATGGAGCTGCAGCAAAACGGCGGGCGAGGTACATTTTACTTCTCGCGTAGAAGTTGCATTGGGAAAAGATACTTGGGCAAGTGATACAGCACTTTCGAGCGACTACACTCAAAAGTCTTCTCAAATTTGCTTTTCAAGTTTAGCAAAGTTAAATGAACTGTGTTCTGCCAAAAAGGGAGCGCCTCTATGAGCCACCGAATTGTCTTAGCCAGCATTTCTGAAGAAGAGAATTTTATTCTAAAAAAGAAAATCGACCCGCTAGTAACTGAACTTGGCGAAATGCGCTTCTTAAGTGTTCGTCCACAGGGACTTAGTTCTGTTCTTGATCCAAATTCAAGTTTGGTAATTATGAATACGTCGAATTACACGAAGGAAATTCGGGCAAGTGTCATGTCTCTCCGAGCTGCAGCTTACTCAGGACCTATTTTAGTAACATCTAAAATAGAAAGCCTTGAATCGGTTCGCGAACTTCAAAGTATGCAAAACATGGTGTTCTTAGAAAAGCCTTTTGAAATTAGAGACCTTCAAGGAATTATCCGAAAATTTTTGAATGCACGAAGCGTATATCAACGTATTCATCGGCGATATAACACGGTGATGTCAGCCGATGTTGAATGGGGAGACAATCGTCCTAAAGCGACGAGCATTTTGTTCAATCTCTCAAAAGGTGGCGCTTATATTGAACTCGTAGGAAGTTCTCTTGTTAAAAAAGGTGACCAGCTAAAGGTTCATATCACTCTTGATGAAATTCAAAAAACCTATGCAATGCCTGCCAAAGTTATCTGGTGCTCGAATCGAGGAATGAACGGTGGCTGCGGTGTGGGCGTTGAATTTCTTTCTAAATCAGGACTCATCGGAGAACCATAATTTTTCATGGCCCCAAAATTTAAGTGCATAAACA
>JAYUEB010000547.1:0-11524 GCA_043739525.1 Bdellovibrionales bacterium | reverse complement strand
GTCATCGCACATCGTCTCTCAACTGTCTTTAACTCTGATCGCATCATCGTGATGAAAAAAGGTGAAGTTGTCGAGCACGGCAATCACAAAAGCCTTCTAGAAAGAGGCGGAGAGTATTCAAATTTCTACAATCTCCAGATGAACCAAGCAGAGAGATTAAGTACCTCGTAACATTTCGCAATTCACCGCGGCAGTTTTCGGGCAGCGGTCATCAGTTCGCAGTCCGCCAGTCTCAGTGTCAGTTTTCTGAATTCTGAAATTACGTCAGCGAAAATCGGGGGGCGGTGCCCTTTCGCTGGGGACCTTGAGCAAGCGGGACGCGTTTTTCTCGCTTCCCGCGAAAAAATGCTCGCGAGGGCAGGAGCCCGCGTCCCGGCGAAAGGGCACCGCCCCTTGATTTTGTATACAGTCGTCCCGCATCGACTCGTTTTGAAACAGGTTTCACAAACGCCCTCAACTCCTAGCAAATTGGATGAATTTTTCGGCCTTTCCGAGCCGAACGTCTAAGCATTGATCGATTTTTTTCAGAAAATTAAAGTTGTCCAATATTTTGACGATAAGAAGTTATGCAACTGTGAACAACTTTAAAACTGTTCATTAACTTTACGGAAAAGAAACGGGAGTAGGTCATGATTAATTGGGATGAATTTGATCATATACACGTGATCAAAAAACTAAAACAGATCTTAGGAGCTTGGTGGAGTATCGATGTCGTGTTCACCGATGAACGTGGATACTTAAGAGGTTTTGATAAAACAAAAACTCAAACTTTCAATCCAGCAGTACATGCTTATTTAAATAAGGATGCTGGCGCAGAAAGCTTTTCAGGGCTTGTTACAAAGGCTCTTGATGATATGAGACTATCAGAAAATCGCTACAGTTTTCGCAAATGGGAGATGTCAGGTTTTGACGTAGCTGTATTTCCGATCATGATTGATAATGACGTAATGGGTTCAGTTGTTGCGATGGGATTTTTTAAAGACCAAGCAACGCCACAGCGTCTTGAAGAAATCCGAGAGCGCCTTGCTGCTTTCGGAGCTTCATCAGATGTCATCGAATCTTCACTTTCTAAATTCAAATATTTAGATGATGCAGATCGTGAACACTTTAGCGAACTTGTTGAGCTCGTCGCTCAGGAAGTTATCACGCTTCACGTTGAGATTACTCAAAGAGAAAATCGCATTAAAGAACTCAATAAAGAATTGGGCTCTCGTTATAAATACGACAATATGATTGGTAAATCGAAACCAATGCAATCTCTCTACGCTCTTCTTGATAAAGTTAAAACTGCAGATAGTACAGTTTTAATCCAAGGGGAAAACGGTACTGGTAAGGAATTGATTGCTAAAGCGATTCATTACAATTCTGTTCGTAAAGAAAAATCATTTGTGATTCAAAACTGCTCGGCTTTCAACGATAATTTGTTAGAGTCTGAGTTATTCGGTCACGTAAAGGGATCTTTCACAGGCGCCATCAAAGATAAGAAGGGCTTGTTTGAGATTGCTGATAAAGGAACTTTCTTTCTAGATGAGATCGGAGATACGTCTCCGCAAATGCAAGTTAAGCTTCTGCGCGTTTTACAAGAGGGAACATTCACTCCTGTTGGAGCGACTGAGCCACGAAAAGTTGACGTGCGAATTATCGCAGCGACAAATCGTACTCTTAAAGAGATGGTTGAGGCTGGAACATTCAGAGAAGATTTGTTTTATCGCTTAAACGTAATTAATATTCGTGTTCCGCCTTTGAGAGAACGCAAAGAAGATATTCCTGTTTTGGCTGAATTCTTTTTGTCTAAATCTGCTGAAAAAGGCGGACCAAAAAAGATTCTTACAAAACGCGCTCTTGAAAAACTCTACGACTACCCATTTCCAGGTAACGTGCGAGAACTTCAAAACGAGATGGAACGACTTGTGGTTTTGAGCGGCATTGAGACTAAACTAACAGCTGATATGCTTTCTCCAAAAATTATTGAAGCAAGCGATAAAGGCAAAGTTCAGGGCGCACGCGTCCACGGTAAACTCAAAGATGCACTTGAAGATCTTGAGCGCGAATTAATCAAAGACGGTCTTCGCAGAACTGGCTGGAATAAATCGAAGCTCGCAAAAGAACTTGGAATTAGCCGAGCTGGTTTGATTATGAAGGTTGAAAAGTATGGTCTCGACAAACGTCGTTTGTTGAAAGCTTAGATTTTAATTAATATTCGAATTCATGAGGCGCAACATATGTTGCGCCTTTTTTTATTTTTTAGTCGTCTCATTATGGGACCCTTAATTCGCGGGCAGCCGCAGCCGTCAGCGGTCTGCTAGTCGCAGTCGCAGTTATCTATCTGCCGTTTGCCTGGCCCTGAACTCCGATTCCTGACAAGACTTTCGACACCCGACCACGAAGTGCATAGTGATTTTTCCCTCGAGAATCAAAGCCCTATCATGTATAATTAATATATGCGTATCCTACTCAATTCTCTACTTTTACTATCCGTTACTTTTTTGAGCTTTTCTTGTGTGACTCCTAAAGAAAGACGCATTTCAAATATTCATGTTGGAATGTTAAAAGATGAAGTTCTCGAGGCCGCCGGTTCTCCAACTACTTTTGCTCGATATCAAGGTAAAGACAGATGGATTTATCGCGTTTTGAAGGGCTCCGACATCATAACAACAGAAGTGCAATTTGTCTCTGGTAAGGCCGTTTACGTAGGTCCTTCTCCGACTCCTGCTTTAAGCGCTGAAGAACAAGATAAGTACAATCAAATCTATAATCAAAAACAAGAAGAGACTGAGAATAAGATCATCGAGGAAAGAAAGCGAAAGAAGAAGGCTCTTCACCCTGAAGAGAGCAACGAAGAAGAACTCTAGCGCTCTTACTTAGCAAGAACAATTCTTTTTGAATCTTGGACCGCCGCTGGTTTGCGTTCGGCCTCTGTGTCTTTTGGCTCAATTGGCTTTTTGTGCACAACTGAATAGTGAGTTGCGAAGTTTGATTTTACTTTATCAAGTTTTCCTTGAAGGCTGAGATCAAAGTGATCTTCTTCGGGTGCCAAAGTCTCCTCACGTTGATATTTGCGAGCCGAGAAATTACCTTTTTCAGGATGTTTAAAGCGAATATGAAGTTGAAGCTTTCGGAATTCCTCATAATCTTTTTTCATCGCGTCTGATTTTAATGAGATTTCTTTAGATAGGGTAACCACTTCTGCAGCGCTTGTCGCTTGGCTCTTTGCTGCGAAAAGCTCGTCGATTTCGCCCTTTGATTTTTCGAGTTGGCCTTTTAGCTTTTGAATTCGGCCCTCATCGTCACGCCACTCTCTGGTGTCTTCACCTTCGAGAGGCTTCTTATTATTTTCAACTCCTGCTTCGCCGCCTTCAGGAACCGGCGATGCCTCTTCAGCTCGTGCCCAGCACGCTAAAAGAAATACGAGTACGAAAATAACTTTAGAGAGTGGTGAGGTCTTGGTCTGCCTGGGTGATCGCATATTGTTCCCATCGAATTTTGACCGGTAGTCGCTTAATTCGATTAATCAAAATCGAAGCTTTTACCGGGGACAAATTCTTTAACAACAACTCACCTTTTTTGATTTGAGAAATAATGGTTTGAGAGTCCCAGTTGAAGCGAGTGTCGTTAATAGCTTCTCGTAAGAACTCACGAATTTCTTTAGAGTCGATGTCTGAGATTGAGACATTATAGACAAATGCGCCGTTTTTTCCTTGAGAAAATTCGGAGTTCGCATAATCGCTAATATTGATACTGTCAGATCCTTTTGGCGCCTGAGGACCTGGCTCATTATGAGATGGTGCCTCATTACCAAAAAGCCCAAAATTTGAAGCTTCTGGCTTTTGTTCTTGGTTGGCAAAGTCTAAGGAAGCAATTGCAGGTTCATCATCATCTTCCGTGTGACCCGGAATTTGGAATGCCGTTGGTTCTTGCGGGGGCGGTTGCGGGACACTTCTGACACTTGGCTCTTGAGGCTCAGATGAATTTCCCTCGATGCTAATGACCGAGGGGTGTCCGCAGCTGGGACAAAGAACAAACCCAGAATCTTGCTGAAGATCTGCCTGACATTTTGGACAATTTGCCATTTCAGACTCTCATCTTTTTGCCAAATTAAAAACGCTTCTTCTTCTTGTTGCGCTCTAGTTCTCTGCGGTCCTTGCGTGACATATTTGAGTTACCGCCGCCGCCGCCAGGGCCTGGGCCACCTTCTCCGCCACCTGAATAAATCAGGCGTTGCTTACGCTTAGGTTGAAGCGCTTGAAGTGCGACCTCAGAGTCATCTGGAGCGCCACTTTCTTCTTCGTCTTCGTCATATTCTTCATCATGTTCTGGATCCATGATTTCTTGTGGCGGTTGACGAGGTTCACCTTGTTGCTGTTGAACCAACTGAATTTTCAAAAACTTCTCAACTACTTCGGCTTTAATTGCAAAATTCATTTCTTCGAATTTTTTGAAAGCTTCTTGTTTGTATTCTACAAGAGGATCTTTTTGAGCGTAAGCACGTAAGTTGATCCATTCACGCAATTGATCAATGCCTTGAAGATGATCTTTCCATCTTTGATCAATTGTTTGAAGGAGAATCATTTTTTCAACTTGTTTGAAATAAGGACCAAGACGCGCGATTTGCTCGTCAAAAGCTTTCTTCACAGCTTTTTTCACGATTTCAGTTAAATCTGCTGCGCTATGAATGTTTCCGGGATTCAAATCGAGTTGCAATCCGTACTGTTGAACAATCGCAGTGCTAAGCCCTGCCAGATTCCATTGTTCTGGTTTAAGTCTCTCTTCTGCAAAAGTATCTAAAAGAGTTCCGGTTACATCTGAAAGCATATCGACAATAATTTGATCAAGACGATCCCCGCCTTGAAGAACTTCTTTTCTCAAACCGTAAATGACGAGACGCTGCTTGTTCATGACATCGTCATACTCAAGCAAGTGCTTACGAATATCGAAATTATGCCCCTCAACTTTTCGTTGAGCGCCTTCGATCGAGGAAGAAACCATTCCTGCGGTGATTGGTTCGTCTTCTGGCATATTCATCGCGTTCATCAGTTTTTGAATGCGTTCGCCATTAAACTTACGCATGAGATCGTCATCAAGGCCAAGATAAAATCTTGAAGCGCCTGGATCTCCCTGACGACCCGATCGTCCGCGCAACTGATTATCAATACGCCGAGATTCATGTCTCTCGGTTCCGATAATTTTAAGTCCACCGGCCGCAATCACTTCTTTTTTCTCTGCTTCACAAACCTTTTTATAATCCTCGACTGCGGCGTGAAACTCTGGGCTCTCGTGATCTTTTACTTTATGTTTCGCGAGCCCTTCTGGATTACCACCGAGCACGATGTCCGTTCCACGACCCGCCATGTTGGTGGCAATCGTCACAGAACCTTTGCGGCCCGCTTGAGCCACGATCTCAGCTTCACGTTCATGCGCTTTTGCGTTCAAGACATTGTGTGGAATTCCCGCACGCTTTAAATAAGTACTAATGTGTTCAGAACGCTCGATGCTTACGGTACCAACGAGAACGGGTTGGCCGCGCTTTTGACATTCGATAATGTCTTTGATGATCGCATTGTATTTACCATTTGCGTTTTTATAGATCACGTCTTGCGTGTCGATACGGCGAACAGGTTTGTTTGTTGGAATCACCGATACCTCGAGATTATATATCTTTTTCATCTCGACAGCTTCAGTTTCAGCTGTTCCGGTCATTCCAGCGAGCTTTTTGTACATTCTAAATAAATTTTGGAAAGTAATTGTTGCGAGCGTTTGATTTTCATTTTTAACCTTGACGCCTTCTTTGGCCTCAACCGCTTGATGAAGACCATCACTCCAGCGACGACCTTCCATAAGGCGGCCCGTGAACTCATCGACGATAATGACTTCGTCATCTTTAACCATGTAGTCCACATCTTTTGAGTAAAGATGATGAGCCTTAAGACCTTGATAAATATGGTGGAGAAGCGCGATATGTTCCGGATCATAAAGATTGCCGATTTTTAAAAGTTGTTCGCAATGAGTATTACCTTCTTCTGTAAGAGAAACCGTTTTGGTTTTCTCTTCCATCGTAAAGTCGACTTCATTTTTTAAATGAGGGATGATCGCATTAATTGTGTAGTATTTATCAACCGCGTCCTCAGCTGAGCCCGAAATAATCAGCGGCGTTCGAGCTTCATCAATTAAAATCGAGTCACACTCATCGACAATCGCAAAATGAAGTGGGCGCTGGGTGTACTCTGTCAGATCAAACTTCATATTGTCGCGAAGGTAATCGAAGCCCAATTCGTTGTTGGTCGCATAAGTGATATCGGCGCCATAGGCCTCTTGTTTTTCTTCATCACTTTGACCGTGCTTAATCACACCCGTTTTGAGACCTAACCAAGAATAGAGTTTACCCATCCATTCGGCATCACGAGAAGCAAGGTAATCATTCACTGTCACAACGTGAGCCCCTTTGCCTTCAAGGGCATTGAGATACACAGCTAAGGTCGCAACTAAAGTTTTACCTTCTCCCGTTTTCATCTCGGCGATTGAACCACGATGTAAAATAATTCCGCCAATGAGCTGTACGTCATAGTGGCGCATTCCAAGTACTCTTGATGAAGCTTCACGGCAAACAGCGAAGGCTTCCGGCAAAATTTGATCGAGGGTCTCGCCTTTTGCAACACGTTCTTTTAGTTCCGGTGTCTTTGCTTGAAGTTCTGCATCTGAAAGAGTCTTCATTTTAGGTTCAAACGAATTGATCGTATCGATGATCGGCTGAAGCCGCTTCATTTCGCGTTAGTGTTGGGTACCAAAAACCTTTGATAAGAAAGTCGCAACCATGGGTTATCCTTTAAACTCTAATGACGTCTAAAATACTAAAAAATACCTCGTGAGGCACAAACTCAAGGCTAACACGAAGTTCGACCGGCGATCTACCTAAACCTGTGTCGTCATTGAAATTTAGCAAGATGCTCTCACTCGATTTTGGGCGCGATTTTAGGCCCGAGTTTGCCTTAAAACTTCAAAGACCGAAATCGCTACTGCATTAGACAAATTCAGACTTCGGGTGGGCCCGGGCATAGGTAAATAACAAGCTCCTGCGTCATTGAGTGCCATGATTTCTTTGGTGAGGCCTGAGGTTTCTTTTCCGAAAACCAGCCAATCATTTTCTTGGAATTGAATATCGTAGAGGGATTTTGGTGTTCCGGTTTCAATAAAAAAAACCCGGGATTTATCTTCGACTTTTGTCCACCATTCCTCGACCGAGTTATGATAAAACCAACGCAAATGCTCCCAGTAGTCGAGTCCAGCCCTCTTGACCCGACTTTCTGACATTTCAAAGCCGAGCGGACCCACTAAATGAAGTTCCGAATTTGTTCCAACACAGGTCCTCGCCACATTGCCGGTATTTTGAGGAATCAGAGCCTCAACCAATACAACGCGACAAAGTGAAAAAGCTGATTTTTCAGATGGACTAAACTTCGGCTGTTCCATAAGTTACTAGAGTATCTCTCTCGGACATCACTAAAAGTAAAGCGCTGATATATGAAAAAGATCGAGGCTATCGTAAAACCATTTAAGCTTGATGATGTCATCGAAGCGCTTTCTGAGATCGGCGTCGAAGGGGTCTCTGTTACCGAAATTCGAGGTTTCGGTAGGCAAAAAGGTCGCACCGAAATTTACAAAGGTGCAGAATACGTCGTCGACTTTCTCCCTAAAACCAAAATTGAAATTGTCATTAATGATGATCTTGTAAGTCCGGCGATTGAAGCAATTACTCGAGCTGCAAAGACAGGAAAAATTGGTGACGGAAAAATTTTTGTAAGTAATATTGAAACAGTCGTTCGCATTCGCACAGGTGAGCGTGATGAAGAAGCAATTTAAATTCATTCAGGCAAGGAGCTAAAATGTCGCCAAAAGAAGTTGTAGAATTCGCCCATAAACACGGCGCCAAAATGGTTGATCTCAAGTTTATCGACATGCCAGGAACTTGGCAGCACTTTACAATTCCGATTTCGCAATTGAACACTGGACTTTTTGAAACTGGCTTGATGTTTGACGGAAGTTCAATTCGCGGCTGGCGCAGCATTCATGAATCTGACATGAATGTAAGACCCGATCCAACAACTGCAAAAATGGATAACTTCATGGAAGTTCCAACGCTCTCTCTTCTCTGTGATGTGCACGTGCCTGAAACAGGCGAAGCTTATGAACGTGATCCTAGACAAATTGCAAAAAAAGCTCTCGCATACTTGAAATCAACTGGAATTGCAGACACCGCCTACTTCGGACCCGAAGCTGAATTTTTTATTTTCGATGATATCCGTTTTGAACAAACCTCAAATCGCGGCTTCTACCAAATTGATTCAGACGAAGGTGCATGGAATACAGGTCGCAACGAAGACGGTAAAAACTTAGGTTATAAACCTCGTGCAAAAGAAGGTTATTTCCCAGTGATGCCAACCGATAGCCATCACGATATTCGAACAGAAATTTGTCTTGAACTTGAAAAGTGCGGAATGGAAGTTGAACGTCAACATCACGAAGTTGCAAGCGCCGGCCAAGGCGAAATCAACTTCAAGTTCGACAATATTTTGCAGACTGGCGATAATTTAATGTGGTTCAAATACATCGTTAAAAACGTCGCTCGCAGACACAATAAAACCGCAACCTTCATGCCAAAACCACTTTTTGGAGACAATGGTTCGGGTATGCATTGCCACGTTTCTCTTTGGAAAGATGGCCAACCTCTTTTTGCTGGAGATAAATACGCAGGCCTCTCGCAAACAGCTTTGCATTTCATTGGCGGAATTTTAAAACATGCCCCAGCAATGTGCGCGATTACGAATCCAACGACCAATTCATACAAACGACTAGTTCCGGGATTTGAAGCTCCAAATAAATTTGCCTACAGCTACCGCAATCGCTCAGCGGCGATTCGTATTCCCAATACGGGAACAAGCCCAAAGGCAAAACGCCTTGAATTCCGTACTCCAGATCCAAGCGCAAACATTTACCTCTGCTTAGCAGCTATTTTGATGGCTGGAATTGATGGCGTTCAAAATAAAATCAATCCAGGCGAGCCGATGGATAAAGATATTTATGGACTTCCGCCCCAAGAATTGGCGAAAGTTCCAAGTGCGCCTCCGACATTGGATATTGCTCTTCAAAATTTGCGTGAAAATTCAGACTTCCTAAAGCGTGGAGATGTCTTCACAAATGATTTCTTGGAGACCTGGATTGACTACAAATACGAAAAAGAAGTCATTCCAATGCAACAGCGCCCGACCCCGTACGAATTTTATCTTTACTTTGATTTGTAGTCGGAGAGACACTAGGTTCTTAAGAAGAGGTACGAGATGAGCAGCGAAGAATTTATTCCGTTTATGGTCTATGAGTGGCTCCAAATTGAAGATGAAACTCTTACGATTGGCATCAACGAAGAGGGCCTAAGTGAAATCACGGAGATCACTGCCGTCAATTTACCTGCGGAGAATGACGAAGTCGTCGCAGACGAAATCTGCGGCGAACTTGAAACCGAAGAAGGTCCGCTCAATATTTACTGTCCTGTCGACGGTAAAGTAATTGAAATCAACGCTGCCGTTCTTGAGAATCCGTCTCTTATTCAAGAAGATCCTTTTGGTGATGGTTGGCTCATTCGTGTCGAGGCATCTAATTTAGATGAGCTTGAAGAGCTGACGAACCCAACAGATAGCGAATAGGACGCATGGCTTTCTGGACCAAATTAAAAACAACGCTGGCTCGCGCTTGGGTTGATCGAAGTCTCAGACTTAAGATTGCGGATCCTGAAAAGATCTCGTTTTATATCAAAGACGAGTCTCTTGAAATAAAGAAACTAAACGTTCAGAATATTTCCTGTGGGGGAATCGGCCTCTTAATGAGCGACTTTCCAAATGCAGGTCTCGGAAGAATCATCGAAGCCGAACTCAAAATTATTTCAAGCATTCAATCTAATAACTCTCAGAAATATGCCACATTTAAAGTTCGTGCGACCATTGTTCACGTTAGTGAAACGACAGTTGGCTTAAGTTTTAGCCAAGTCAGTCCCGAGTTCGAAAATGCTCTTGATCAGTATTTTAAAGTCGAACTTTTAGGAACTAAACTCAATCTCGTCGACAAAAAATTTTTACGTCCTGAAAATAATATCTATCCTATTTGGTTAACAGATGGACGTGATAACGAGATCTATATTCTCGCCGACAAAGATGAAATTATCAGCTTTCATCTTTGCTTTTTGGGGCACTATATTGAGGGCGACAAAAATACTAGCGTTCGCGTTGGTCAAATTGCGGAGCCCATGAGTGAAGACACCTTTAAAAAATATAAATCAACAGACGTTATTGAAATGACTCCTCGGGCACAACAAAGCAGTCTACGCTTAGCGCGAGACTTTGTGACCAACGCTAAGGGCGTGTCTCCAGATATTTTGCAAGCGCTTCTCTCGCGCCTTACGAATACCTGATTTCTGATTTAAATGAGGTCTCGCCAAACACGATCTTCAGAGAAAAATCCATCGTGCCCTGATGAGCTGAAATCAAAGTATTGAATCAGATTTTGGAGCGCGTTTATCTCATCCTGAAAAATTGCAACCGGGCTATAAGGATCCATTTCTCCTGAGTAGAGAAAGAATTTGAGATTTGGATTCTGTCGCAAAATAGTCGCAAACTCACTTGGAAGAATCACTTTTTTGGACATGGCGTCTATATAATCTGTGAACGCAGACTTTCTTTGTGGATAATCGAGTGACGTTTGGCACTCATTTAAGAGCCAAGATCTTGGGTTTTCGCCTTTTCTTTCAAGAGCGTCATAAATCCGAGTACACACATCATGAGTCTGCATTGAGAAGTTCATATCTTCTTGCCAGATAACTTCGTTGGCCCAGGAGCCCACTCTACCCGGTTGAAAGACTACTTTGTCTAGCCATTGCTGGGAGATTCCGCCGCTTTTGTCTAAGCTTTTTAACCAGCCATGCATCCAATCCCAGTTGTCTAAAAATCCTAAGGCGGAGTAGAAGGGTCTTAGTATTGCGTGGCCGCACGCGCGGGCGGTGCCATCCTTGCTTTGGTAACACGGCAGTGTCGCCAACTGAGCATTCAATTTTTGAAGAGTCACTTGGTCCTCAGGATGTCTCCTAAGGAACTCAGTCAAAACCCGATTTTGAGATTCAACGCGCTCTTGCTTTGTTAAAAAAGGATCAAGGGTTAAAGCAAATCCATGACTACTAGCCGAGAGGAGAGAACTCGGAAACATTTGCACGTAACGATGAACAATCATTCCGCCATAGCTCTGACCCAAGATTTTCCAAGGGGCACCGCCCAAAAGTTTTTGTCTGACAACTTCTGCGTCCGAAACAATTCCCGCAGAACCCCAATTTCGAAGACGATCTAAATTCTCTGGCAATTTAACCGCGGGATAAGAAGTTGAGCATCCAGTTCCGCGCTGGTCGATAAAGACGAAAGAAATTTTTTCGTAGTCGGCATTGGTTTTTTGAGTTTTGGTTAACACGGAATAAGAGCCCCAACTACTGCTGGTT
>JAYUEB010000546.1:0-11535 GCA_043739525.1 Bdellovibrionales bacterium | reverse complement strand
GAGATTAGTCCGCTGATCATCAACGCATCTCAACTGAGCGGTCAGGCAAATATTTTGCTTAAGGACTTAAATAAAAAACAGCAGCTTACCACGGTTCTTAATAATCTTGTTGAGGTGACCAACCAGGTGAATAGAGCGCTTCCGTATTTGACAGAGCAGGGCCCAGCCTTAGCAACGGATTTAACCAAAATCGCTCACAATATGGCAAAGCTTACCGATCAGGTACAGGCGCTAACTCCAATGCTTGAGCAAATGGCGCCAGAAATTCCGAGCGCGAGTCACCGGGCAATCGAAGCTCTCAATGAGACGGTGATTACGCTTAAGGCGCTTCAGAAGTCATTTTTATTGAGAAGTAATGTCAAAGAAGTAAAAGAAGACGAAGCAAAAGAACGTATTCCCGCATCGGGACCGAAAGAATAATATGGGCGCAGAAAAAGCGGTTGAAATTTGGAAGAGGGTCCCGAGTCACTTTGATCCAAGGGCATTGGGTGAGAGTCTAAAGGAGGTTGCCATCGACTATATTGAAACCGAAGACTCCAATTTACAGAGCCGCTGGTTTCAATCTGAAAGTGATGCTGATTTGTTTATCTGGACAGATGTGAATCGCAAAAAGCTCGCAAACGCACAAGAAATTATTAAATATCAACTCAGTTTTTTTGGTCAGGTCGTTGAGTGGAGTATTTTTGACGGCGTTCGAACGGGAGTCATCATTGAAAATGAAATTCAAGGTGAAAGCCCAAGTGAAGTGATTGAGTTCGATCAGCATCCTCAAATGAAGCCTATCGAACAGGCAACGCGGCTCTTAAGATTTGTGACCGAGCTAGGGCACGTTGAACAACAATACTTGATTTCTGTTCTCAGTCAAAAGGGGCTAGCTCCGATTACCTTGGAAAAGCAAAGGTCCAAAAGCGCAAGAGCGACATTTCAATCGCTCCTAAAATGGATGCATCTTAAGAAATAGAATAACGCTCCACTCCCACTAAAGGATTTCGCGAAGAGATCCTCTTGTTAAACCCCAAATACTTGTTACATAATACTTCTCATGTTGGCTTGGGATTTATTTCATCATTATCTACTTTCAAGAAGAGCTGGAAGCACCGTGAGAATCGTGGCTTGGCTTTGTATTATGGGCGTGGGGATTGGAGTCATGTCTTTAGTGATCGTGATGTCAGTGATGAACGGCTTCAACGCCAGTATCAAAAATCGTCTTCTTGCGGTTGAACCTCATCTCGTTGTGACTCTCAAGGGTAAAAATCAAATTGGAGAGATTGAAGCGGATCCGATCTATCACGATGTTAAAAAAGACTTAAGCCTTCAGGTTGAAACTTTTGAATCACAAGATGTTATTATTCGCACGGCTGAAGGTCTTTACGGCGGAGCCGTTGCAAGATCTGTTGAAAAAGAAGCGCTTAAACATATTTTCGATGAAGTACATAAAGCGGACAATCAAAGGAAGGCACTTAAAAAGCTAGATGATCTTGTAACAAAAGTGGCTGATGAAACAATCGATCTCGCAGAAGACGAAGTGGTGATCGGAGTCGATTTGGCTCATAGTCTCGGAATTTTCGAAGGCGATCAAATTGTCGCCATTTCTCCAGAAACGCTTCTTCTTCCAAAAACAGAAGTTCCGAAAATCGAAAAGCTGAGAGTCAAAACGACGATTTCAACAAATATTCCCGAAATTGATTCGAAATTCATCTATTACGCTAGAGACAAAAGTTTCACGCATTTAAAATTTTCGGCGAGTAAAGAAGCTGGAATTGAAATACGCCTTCCAAATCCAGACAATTTTCAAGAATTGAAATCAGAACTTGAAAAAAAAGGCGCCATTGTTTCTTCGTGGCGTGATCGAAACTCAACTTTGTTTTACGCTCTCCGAATGGAAAAACTTGCAATGGGAGCATTCTTAAGTCTTAGCGCTTTAATCGCCAGCTTCTCGATCGTGACGGTCTTAATTTTACTTCTCACCCAAAAGCGTAAAGACATAGGTGTTCTCATGGCTATGGGACTATCGAAACGTGATACTCGAAAACTCTTTTTAAAGCTTGGTCTAACGCTTTCTTCAATTGGCCTCTTTGGTGGACTCTTCTTAGGAATTATTGTCTGTGTACTCATCGATCACTATCCGCTTCCGATTTTACCTGACATTTATTACGATGCGACTATTCCGGCGAAAGTTGATCCGGTATTAGTTGTTGTCACAATTATTTTCGCTACTATTATTTCTGTCTTAAGTGCTTGGCTTCCGACAACAAGATATACCAATCTCAACCCAGCTGATGCATTAAGATCCCGAATTAACGAGCGAGCAGCTCAAGCCTAAATTGAGGTATGTGTGAAGGCGTATTTATTTTTATTTTCGATCTTATTTCTGTTTTCTTGCCATTCAAAGTACTCATCAGAGCCTTTGCATTTTTCGTCTCCGCCGCCCTCGGCTGACAAACCTGAAAAAGGAAATCAGAAATATAAAATTACTCAAAACTTTAAATACGTAAAGGATGACGAGACTAAAAATCACAATATAGCTTGGCAAGATAGTAAGGGCGATGAATGGTCACCTTTGGTTTTTGAAAATGTGTCTGCAAAAAATTTAAATTCAAGTTGTGCCAGTATAGGCGGGCGTCCGCCCACGGCGGCACAGCTAAATAGCTTGGCGCAAGATTTAGGACGAGGACTTGAAGTTGGTTTTCATCCTGAATATGTCACCGCGACCTGGAGTTTAGCTCACAAGCTATTTTGGTCCAGCGACTCAGGCCAGCCTGATTATCTCAAGGGCATGGACGGTGACACCGGAGTCATTCAAGAAATTCCACTTATGGATGTAACAACTCACTCCGAGAAATTAGCAAACGCAATTTGCGTCGTAGGTGATGGCAACATCTATTATCAATGTCGCAGTCACAATCGAAACTTTGAACTTGTCACGCTTAGAATGGTGATCAGTCGCGATGCGGATAAAATCACGTCTAGTTTTCGGTTAGACGTGAGCAATTCAAATAGTGAAATCACTCAATATATTCAAGAAGGCCAAGTCACTATTAGTGTTGGCGGTAGTTACCCTGAAATTGCAGGTCAATTTCAAGCAAATGGCGTGGAATTAAATCTGGATGCCTTTTCCGGCGGAACTCAAAGTCGGCTGGTGGTCGCTGGTCAAAACCCAATTTCACTTACATGTGGCCTCCTGTAGATTATGACACTCATCATTTTATTGCCTCTGGTTTTAGTCGGACTCATATTTGGACTTATTTATGGTTCGATTTCTTTTAATCGAATCACAACCAGAGGCAAACAAAAGAAGCTCATCGAGGCTTCTCAAAAATATTTAGAAAAAGTCAGATCCTCAAACGATTTTGATGAAGTTTACGGAAGTTCCGCTGGTGTTATGGGTCTACTGGCTAACCGAGAGGTTTTCTTCACCCAATTCTTTGGTTCTAAGGATACGCCAGCGCAATTGATTGTTAAAATGAAATCAAAATTCTCGTATCAGTATCACTTGGCAACGAAGTCCTTTATTCTATCGCTTTTTCCAAGTGCTGAAAAAGAAATCGAAATTAAGCTTCCAAAAAGTTATTGTGTGAAGTCGACGAACCCAGAACATATTCAGTTTAGTGAAAAGCAAATTGAGCTTCTTGGATTTTTGTGTGAATTCAAAAACTTTTCGAATCTTGTAAATGATCCAGCCGATGAGACTCAAATCATATTTTTAGGACAGCCGATTTTTCGCGAAGAGAACGAAGTGGCAGCCTTTTTTGACTGCATTCAAAAAATAGCCTTATTAATTTGAAATATTTAGCTGATATTAAACTCTCTCAAAGTATTGTTAAGCGAAGTTTTTTTATCGGTCGATGCCTTACGTTGGCCTATAATCAAAGCGCAATTGACGTTGTAAGTTCCGGCTGTAAACTGTTTGGGTATAGAGCCTGGAATAACGACGCTGCCCGCAGGTACGCGACCGGTGAGTGTGATTGGTTCTGAGCCGGTGACATCAATGATTTTTGTTGAGCCAGTGATGGTGACTCCGGCGCCAATGACGGCACCTTGCTCGACGTGGACGCCTTCAACCAAGATGGAGCGCGACCCAATAAAACAATCATCTTCGATAATGACTGGGGACGCTTGTAAAGGCTCGAGTACTCCGCCAATTCCAACGCCGCCAGAGACATGAACATTTTTGCCAACGTAAGCGCAAGAACCAACAGTGGCCCAGGTATCAATCATGGTGCCTTCATCAACAAAGGCTCCAATATTTACAAAGCTTGGCATTAAAATCGCTCCGCGAGCGACAAATGATCCAAAACGAATAAACGCCGGAGGTACAACGCGAACGCCTTCAGATCCCGTCCATTTTTTTACCGGAACCTTATCGTAAAAGTTGAAATCGCCGGCTTGTAAGGACCCAAGTTTTTGAGTTTTGAAATAAATAAGAATGGCTTTCTTAAGCCATTCATTATGAGAAAGTTTGTTGTCAGAATTGCGTGCGACCACTGAAAGTTTGCCTTGATCAAGAAAATTCATAACTTGATCGAGAGCTTCTTCACCTTCGCTGGAAAGCTTAAAGTCTGGAGAGCTCATCTCGTTAAATATTTTTTCGATTTTATCTTTATGCTGAGAAGACATTTTTAAGAAACCTCTAAAACTTTCAGGCTGTCACAGATTGCAGGGACATGAATATCAATGATCTTTTGAAAATCAAGACCGCGTTCAATTTCGTAAGTCAAAACCGGAATTTTTTTCTCTAAACCGTAACTGCCGAGAGAGCCAGGAGTTGGATATCCGATATCTTCATCAATGATGTAGCCCGTTTGAGTCTGAATAACTTCTGCGACTTTTCGGGCGTCACCATTGATATTCAACATGGGCTTCCAAGAGTGAAGGGAGTAAATAAAATCAAAATTCTTTTCTTTGATGAAGGCAATCAAAGCCTTATTTTCATTTTCACTGCAGGCGCCCGCGCCAGGATGATAGCGAGGTGTTGCCGCAACTTCGGACCAATCCGAAGTGGGCAGATTACGATTGAGATCAACACCTCGAAAATTGCCGCGTGTTTTAGCTAAAACTCCGTCTAGATTAAAATGCGGAACAATAAATAAATTTAAATTATAATTAAAATTCTTTCTTAAGGCCGTGATGAGTCCAAGGCTTGCCACGACGCCTTCTGTTTCGTCGCCATGAACGCCGCCAAGAATCAAAACCTTTTTTGGAATTTTCGGACCCGGTTTGGCGTCCCATTCAAATCCTGAAATTTCAAGACCGAGGTGGGTTGTGCCAATCGTAAAACTCTTCATCATTGAATTAGGCCATGAGCGTGAGATTCGCGAACGCCATTTGCGCTCATTTCAATAAAGCGAGAATTATTTTTGATCTCGCTAAACTCAGTCGCGTTCACATAACTCATGCCGCTTCGAACGCCGCCCATAAGTTCAAGGATCACATCTTTGACATGTCCCTTGACGCTAATCATGCGAGATTCGCCTTCAGCCGCCATACCTTCAGGGACGCCACCACGCCAAGAAATTTGGGCATCTTTCGAAGCCATACCGCGATATTGTTTTTTGCCACCTTTAATTTCACCTGGAGTTTCGATAGTTCCGGAAAGCATCGATCCTAACATCACAGAACTTGCACCAGCAGCGAAGGCTTTGAAGATGTCTCCGCTGAAGCGAATTCCACCATCTGCAATGACTGGGACATTATATTTTTCAGCGACCTCAGAGCAAAGTGCGATTGCTGTAAGCTGAGGAACTCCGCAGCCAGTAATAATCCGAGTGGTGCACATAGATCCTGGTCCAATACCGACTTTGATTGCATCCGCGCCCGCTTCGATGAGTTCAAGAGCCGCTTCTGGAGAAGCTATGTTGCCTGCAATGACCTCGACTTGTTGAAATTGAGATTTGATCCACTTAAGTGTTTCGAGCATATGCACAGAGTGCCCGTGAGCGATGTCAATCGTGATGACATCCACGCCAAGATCTACCAATTTTTGAGTGCGTTCTTTTGTTTCGTCGCCAACACCAACGCTTGCGCCAATATGTTTTGCGCCCGATGCTTTGATTTTTTTGACTTGCGCACATTGCTCTTCGATCGACATAAATCGATGTAATATTCCGAAGGCGCCAAGTTTATCCATAGCGATACACATTTCACTTTCAGAAACGGTATCCATGTTCGCGCTGATAATGGGGGTGGAGAATTTAATTTTTTTAGTCAATTGCGAGCCGAGACTTGGATCTCTTCTTGAGCGAACTTCCGACTTGCAAGGCACTACAAGAACGTCATCAAAAGTGAGTCCGTGTCCACGATTTTTAATTTGTTTATAATTAAAATTGTAGTCCGTGTTGAGCATGCTTTTTTCTCCGTTCATGTCTTTCATTTAGTTTCCAAAAATTTCCTGCTGCGAGCGTTTTCTTGAGTGTTGATAAAGCGCACAATAAAATAGCTTAAAGAACAAATTGAGCAAAATACCAATAACCGCAGCGGCGAGCACAGGCAAGCGATTTGCGAAAATTGAGCTCTCTCCGCCTGTAATCAGGTAGTCGGTAGCGTAAGAGGCAATTGAGGTGATGGTGAGGATGCTTGAGAGGTACCAAAAATGTCCGCGCGCGATAAACTTGGACGTCACTAACGCATCGATTTTGCCCTCCCGGTAGTCGTCCTCAAAAAGAACTACAAATGGGACCCAAGAGTATTCTACAAGGCGATTAAAGCCTGGAAATAAAAACAAAATAAATCCCATTAAAACTTTTCCGGCAAGCCTAACTTCTTCGACAATCATTTGCGAGTAATCGTCAAAATCTTTCAACTCCAGTGAAGACTGTCCGCGAAAGGCTTTTGAGGCCAAAAGTAAAAAGGCATTATTTAAAAAGAACTCCGAAAACATGCTCAAAAGTAAAATCGAAATAATAAGAGAAATACTTTGGTTGGCACCGCTTTTAAACATTCCGGAGAGATGTTCAATCCCCTGATCGAGAAGAATCTGAATCACAAACAATGCTAAAATTTCTCGAGCATAGGTCTGAATGAAGCGCGTGAATAGTTTGCCGGCCTCATTAATTGATAAAAGGGTGATGCGGGTATTGGATTCAATCATAAGCTCTCAAGCATATACGATTTGCTTATTGTGGATAACATATTCTGTGATGACCGGCCGCTTAATATCAAAATTAAATGAAAAGTTCTTTGCTTGATTGGCTTGCAGTTCGTAGAGTTTGTTGTGCGCCAATTTTCTTGCAGGATGCAGAGAAAATTGAAGCTTCAAAAAATAAACTACCAACAAATTACCAAGGAGGGTAAATGTTCAAGGCGATCCCTGCCATTGTGGCATTTCTTTTATACGCACAAACAAGTGCGGCCATTACCAAACCCAATCCGCAAATGACTCCAGGGCAAGTTTGCAAGCCTTCGGACGCAGACTTTGCGGGATTTGCTTTCCCAGAGAATATTGCGCGTTGCAAACGCAATATCTCAACTTCTGAAAAGCAACAGGTGGCGAGCGAATACGGCGGTATTCCTCAAACAACTTGGGGTGGGTATGAGTTTGACCATCTCATTCCGCTTTGTGCGGGAGGTTCGAATGACATTTCAAATTTATGGCCGCAGCCAATTGCAGAGGCTCATTTGAAAGATCGGATTGAGGATCAAGTTTGCGCGGCAATGGCTGCCGGAAGTATGACTCAAGCTCAGGCGATTCAAAAAATTCGTACCTGGTTTGGAATGTGGCTCTAATTCGCGTTTAAAAAAGCATGTAGAGCCGGAATTTCTGGCTCTAGACTTGGGAGCGCAGGCATCTGATGGCTGTCACGCTTCGGTTTATAACCTGCTGGATAATTTGCGTGAAGAACTCGAGCGCTTATAAGTTCCAAGCTTGAGCCAGCGATTGCGGGTCCAATAGTTCCATCCAATTTTGGATTTGGATTGTGGCAAGCGGTACAGTTTTGACCATAAACTTTTTTGCCTCTCGCGGGCAAATCATTCTCTGAAAGAGTTGGAGAAGAAGTCGTACTGCTTGATTTCGGAGTACAAGCCGCGATTAAAAAACTCGCGGCTAATATCGAAAAGTAGAAACAAATAGTTTTCATATCTGCTAGATCAGAGCTGCGATGAGCCCGCCGAAAATTAGAGTGAGGGCGAATCCGCAAGTAATCACTCCCTTAATAGTTGTAATTGGACCTTGTTTTCCTTTAAGTCCGTTCGCCTCAATACCAAGGATAAGAATCGTGGCAAAGATCACGTAGATTGAAACTTTAGAAGAGTCGGTTACCGGAAAATTCCAGTGCGAAGCGGCGCCCATGAAAAAAAGCATTGGAACTGAAAACAATGTATTCGTGCGTGAGGCGAGTCCCGCTTTGGCGGCGGCGCCAGCCGCGGCAGGATTTGCTGGTTTTCCACCAGCGGTATCAATTGCATTTTGGATCACGATTTTTTGATTTGGCCAAATAACAAACCAAACATTTGCTCCCATGATCAGACCCATTGCTGCGCCTGTTAGAATCGTAATTCCCCAAGAGCTTGAATAGACCTCTGGTCCAGCTGTATGCCCCTTAAGTCCGATCAAAAGTATTCCAAAGGCCATTGTCCAGAATGCGCCCCAACGAAACCACCATAGGGCACGTGGCACTAGTTTCTGAGTAGCACCTGACTTAGTAGCAGGATCTGTTTCGGCGAAAAAGGCTCCTTGAACAAAGTTAAAATAGTAAAGTAAACCAATCCAAATGAGGGCAGAAAAGGTGTGAAAATATCTTAAGATAAATGAAACACGATCGAGTAAAACAGCTGTTTCCATGAGTATCCTCCTAAAGTTGAGATGCTTCGAGCGTAGGCTAGCATTTGCGTTCAAATATGCAAGATCATTGTCGTGGCCATTGCAAAAAGGCCGCAAGTTTATTTTAAGTTGCAGACCCATTTTTCCGAAGTAATGACTGCGGAGGAGCTCGAGCTATGATCACATCATCAAAAGTTTTAATTCTCGTTTTGTCTTTGGTGTTACTGGGCAGCTGTTCTCAAGATGAAGGCGACGGCAAAGAAGAAAAAGGAAAATCGAATCTCACGGCTGCAGCGGTGAATGACTTCGACACAAGCTCGATTCGCTGTGCAAGTAATGACGAACTCCGCAATCAATGTTACCGGGATCTGCTCAAGACTTCTCCAGAGGTGATATCGGAGTTCAAGGGTAAAAATCCGTTTCTGCTGAAAACTTGGGATCAGACGGATTTTTCAAATAGTCCTATTTTGAAAGAAGTGACGAACTGCCAGGTTTCGTTCCCGAATCTTTGCAACTAAAAAGCAAGCATCAAAGAAACCAGTACGAGTAAAGACGTGCCGGGACCAAATCGATATTCAAAATCACTTCGGATTAAAAATGGACCGCCGATTTTACTTTCAGCGCCTCCGCCAATTTGCCAACCACCCCCGCTAGCTGAAGTCGCATCAGCCTTGCGATAAGAATCGGCATGCACGCCAACAAGTGCATGAACTGGAAGAATATCGCTGGCAACATTGAGCCTATAGTTGAATAAAACAGTTTCATAATTGACGCCGTGACCGTTGCCGACAAGCCCCTCAGCTTCGAAGTTTCCGAAATGAGTATTTCCGCCGACTCTCAATCCCGCCATTTGTAGTATGTCGGTCACGCCTGAGATTTTAGAGGGGAGAAACGGGCCTGCGATAAAGCCTAAGCGATTTTCGGAGTCTTTGTCGGAGGTCTGCGACCAAGAGTTCAGAGAAAAGATTAAGATAAAAGAAACCAAACTAAAAAGCTTCATATTCTTGATTTTAAGTTTTAAGTTCAAATGAAGTCACGAACAAGATCTAGAGGAACTGAATGAAAAATCAAGATGAGCAAAATCCATGGCAAAGCTTGAGTCGTAAAACGATGTACGAAACTCCTTGGATCAAAATTGTTGAGCACAAATGTTTGAATCCAAAAAAAGAGCCCGCAAACTATGGGGTCGTGGAGTTTAAAAATATTGCAATTGGCATCTTGGCGCTAGATTCAAGACAAAATCTTTATCTCGTAGGTCAATGGCGCTATCCGCTCGAAAAATATTCGTGGGAAATTCCAAAAGGTGGAGGTCGAAAAAACATGGACCCACTCGAAGAAGCCAAGAGAGAACTACAAGAAGAGTCAGGTCTAGTTGCGAAGGATTGGGTAAAACTATTTGAGATGCATTTATCAAATTCAACAACCGACGAATTTGCGATTATCTATTTAGCAGAGGATTTAATTCAGGGAGAGTCTGCCCCCGAAGACACTGAAGTACTCAAGACAAAAATAGTTCATCTAAAAGAAGCTTATGAAATGGTATTAAAAGGTGAAATCACAGACGCAATTAGTGTTGCGGGCATACAAAGAGCCTACATCGACAAGATTGCTGGGATTTAGGGACGGGCAAGCTGATATCTGTTAACGGCAACTGTGACTGGCAGACCGCCAACTGCGGACAGCTGCCTGCGATTGCCTAGTCTGTGAATAAACTAATCCATACGCCATGATAAAAACCAATCCCAACCTTGCGGTAGGACTTCTCAAGAAACTTTTTTCGTGGAGTCGGTGAAGACAAAGACTTTCGAATGACATCGTGAGCTTCGCTGAGTCCTGCGGTTGAAATATGAAAACCGAGTTCGCCAACCTCAAGACCGGCTTCTTTTACTTTTTCCAGGACATCGCTAATGCTGAGCTTGCCAGAATCTTCTTCGTCTTTAACTGAAGCATCGTCGTCGACATCTTTATTTTTCTCGGCTGCTTTGCTTGCCGCTTTATCTGCCACTTCAAATAGTAATTTTGCTTCAAGCTGTGCAATTTCGTTTAGTTGAGTGTCGAGCTTTAAGGTATGGGTCAAGTGCCACTCGCGAATAGAATTCGTCAGTTTGCAAAAGTCTTCCCGTTTGACCTTTAGATCTTCGTCGGTTGTCTGATCCGAACACAAGGTTGAATTTGAAATCTCAGGAGGGGTCGAGTTGAGCGGATTTTTACGTCCTGCGAAAGCACTCGGGCTGAGCACGATCACAATTATCAATATACAAACCCCAACGAGAACAGACTTCATGACTGTTTTTGTTTCCATGACTTAAGTTTTAATTGCGTCTGACTCGGGACTCAAGGCGCAGGACGGCATGCGATAAATTTCTGGGTAAAAGTCTGGCCCAGAACCTCTATAAACCTTTGAGCTGATCGTGAATATTTTGTCGCACAAGTCTCAACATTGGAAGCACCAGAGCTGCAACAGTTGCACAAATTGAAATGACCCAGATAGGCCAACTTTGAATAATGTGAGTGTCCATCCATTCGAGATTTGGAATCGATTCTCCCAATAGATTTTTAATTAGCGGAAAGCCAACTAAGTCGAGAAGAGCCCCGATCAAAGTTGCCGAAACACCTAGTAGGAGCCCTTCATAAAAAAGCCAACTTGAAATTTCGCTTCGTGTGAAGCCGATCGCTCTCACGACAGCAATTTGGACGTTCATTGCTTCGAATCTTGTGGTCATCATTGCGGTGACGCTTAAGCCACCTAACAGCATGACGAGTGCGGAAATCAAAAA
>JAYUEB010000545.1:0-3838 GCA_043739525.1 Bdellovibrionales bacterium | reverse complement strand
ATACCAGCGTCAGTTGAAATCTCTGGGGAAAAGGTCAGAAGGATTCCGGTGATGAAATAAATTGGGACGCCAGTGAGAATGCATAAAATATAGCGTTTCAATCTTGAACCAGTCAGCATGAGTTTGAGATCGCCTCTATGGCCAATATCCTTAGCTTTATTAAAAAGTTCGGAGTCACGTAAATTGAATCGCGCGAACAACAGCAAAATTCCCATAACGCCGCCAACCATATAGGCGATCTTCCAATCTAGAAGTTGGCCGACTAATGCTGCCGCAACCGAGCCGAGAATTCCGAAGGCAGCAATAATGGTTGTCCCGTATCCGCGAGCTTCAGGAGACAAACTTTCGCTGACGAGTGTGACAGCGGCACCTAGCTCTCCAGCGAGTCCAACTCCTGAAATGAATCTTAAGGCAGCATAGACAGGAATATTCGTCGCAAAGCCATTTAAAAAAGTTGCCAGAGAATAGAGAATGATCGAACCAAACAAAACAGACAATCGACCTTTTTTATCTCCAAGAACCCCCCAGAGAACTCCGCCAACAATCATGCCCGCGGCAATCATATTAATTAAAAAAACACTCGTTGAGGTGATTTCGGCAGCAGTGGCATTCGGAAGAATCGCTTTCAGCGAAGGAATTCGAATGACACTGAAGATGGTAATATCAAAAAGATCAACGAAGTAGCCAAGCGCTGCGATAACAACTGTTAGATTAAGAGCTTTTCTCATATGTTATATTTAATAGCGTGAAAGTAGTTTGATGGAAAGATTAATTTTACTGGGGGGAGCGGTCTGTCGGCAGCATTCAGCAGTGGACTGTCATTCAGTTTCGGATTCCGCTAACAGTCTGCTGCCCGATTGCCTGATCCTGTAACTGACTGCCGATATCAGCTTGCCTGTCCCTGAGGCCCGATCTATTCGATGTAATCGACTGGTCAAAAAAATTCAGAGTCAGGGACGGGTAGACCGAAACCGAAACCGAAACGGTACGTCCGCCAACAGTTGACTGCTGCCTGAAGACCGCCAACTGATCCCAACACAGACAATAGAAACTTCTCCATTCTCAGAGCCAATTTTGCGCCCAAAATTGTCATTTCAACACTCGAATCCCCTCCGGGAAGCATTAAAGCCAGGCATGAAAGATGCACATCTATATCTTTGTCTATTCACGTTCGAAAGAAGTAAGAGGAGTAATATATGAATAAGTTTTTAAGTTCTTTAACGATTTTGGCTGTTGGTGTTTTGATGATTACGGCGAGTGCTTGTACCTCTCCTGAAAAAGCTCCAGAAGCAGATACTGCGGATACCGCAGCTGCAACTGCTCCAGCAACTCCTGAAGTAACAGAGCCAGCTCCAGTAGCTCCTGTAATTCAGCCAGCTCCAACTGTTGCGCAAAATGATTCAAAAGGACTTTGGGGCGCTAGTTCCACTGGCCGCAGCCGATAGTTGCTCGCCCATGGCTTTTGATACCTCGTTAAGAGTTTGATCAAGAGCTTCGGCATAATATACAAGTTTATGAGTGCTGACAAATCGCACCCGTTTTGTCAGCTCGTGAATGGAACTTTCAAAGTGTTTCTCTGATAAACACGACATCATGCCAAATACCTGTGGCTGGGTATCTTTCGACGCGCTAATCGCATCTAAAACTTTTTTAATTCCTGGCTTATTCGCTCGATACCAAGGGTAGTCAACATCTTTGCTCTCAATTATTTTTGGTGGAAAGAAATCGGGCCCGCCACCGTCCCGTGAATGCCCAATATAAAAAACCACGCCCGCTGAATTGAGTCCTGAGACAAGATTATTCTCAGAAATAAGCGATTGCACATTTTGATATGGATTTTGTCGATTGAGTTCGTCATCAGGCCCAACTGAGCTCGGAGTCATTTTCACACGCACGTTAACTACTTTTGAATTGGCTAATGTAAAGGCTCGCCACAAAGAATCACCATCTGTCTCATCTCTCGAAAAACCACAGATGAGATTTTTTGCACGTTTACAAGGTCGTATAAAATCTTGAATGAGATAAAGTCGTTCGTAACGGTCTCCAACAAAGCGCGTGGGGCGGGTATCCTTATAGCCAAACGCAATTCGAATATCAATGTTGCGTGGCGGAGGAGGCGGTGGCGGCGCTTGATGACATCCAAAACTGAGCAAGCACATGAACCATGACATCACTTAATACCACCGATCAGCAGTAAGCAGAGCTTCTGAGCATCAGGTGGAGTTCTGGGATCTTCAAACTCACCGCACTTGCCGAGTAGTTTGATAAATCCGGCACGCGTAGAAGTGGGGAGCTCTCGAAGAAGGTAGAGCGTTTGCCATCTCAGCTGGATGATTGGCGAATCAAGAGTCCAATTCAAGACGGGAAGATAAATTTTCGATTTGCCTCTAAGCAAAAACGCACGAGCATAGTTGAGAACGGCACTTTTGACTTCATACCAGCCTTCGTCGAAGATCTTTTTAAGCTCTGGCACCGTAAAGCCGTCTCCAATTTGTGCCATGGTATCGATTAAGAGAACCTCCGCGGCAGGAGAAACTCCACATGTTTTTGCACAGAGCAGGCGTTCGCGATAAACATCAGCAATCATTTTTTGATTTTGTGGAGTTAAGAGCGAATCAACACTCAAGTAAAATACACCAGAGGCCTCTGTCTTTGCGAGCTCAAGAAGTTCAGGTAAAAAATCTTCGAAACCCAAAGACGAGATGACATCGAGAGCAAGATACCGACGTGGACCGTAGAGTTCTTTATGAAGCATTTTCTTTAAGTTTGGTATCTTAAGTAATTTTTTGATGGCTTTGCTTCGTACACCTTCAGACTCACCGGTGAGTCTAAGTGCTTCAAGAGTCCAATCCGTTTTTTCACGAACTGTCTTTGCGAGCGAAAAGTTTGCGCTCATTGTGATAAAGGCTATCAAGAAGAGATATTTCACTTAGAACTTATCGGAAGGAATCGGGAAAGTATCGACGCCCGACTTGAGTCGGGCAAACCGGTTACGGCTTGCCCGACACGAGAGACTTTAGACTAAATTTGTTCCATTTTAGCTGTCTTAGCTTTGAGCTTAGCAGCGCCAGCTTTAAGTTTCGCAGTTTCAGAGTGAAACTTTTTAACAATTTTTAGGTTCTCAATCTTTTGTTTGAATTCTGCGTGCATCTTTGAAGCTTTTTCGTGAATCATTCTACGGTTCACATGTTTTACTGCTACTTTTGCTTCGTCAATTAAGCTACGGATAGCTTGTGGTGTAAATTCAACGTGGCGTTCAGAGTTTTCAAGTTCGAACCAGTAACCGCCAAATCCCATGATTTTTGAACCAACGCCAAATCCTAAACCGAAACCAACAACGTATGAACGAGTTTTAGTAGCCGCAGTTTTGAGAATTTCAAAAACGGAAGCGCCTGGTTGATGAGTCTTAACTTTTTTGAAAGCTTCTTTTACGCTCGCTAAGTCTTCAGCATCCACGCCAACAGCAGCTTCTGCATCCATATTTTTAACTAAAAATCCGATATCTCCAGTAAGGCCAAGTGCATAGCCTTTATAGTCTGAAATTTTATCTAAGTTGAAAACGAAGTCCATGAAAGCATCACGGCTTAGAATCGCGCCGGCACCGGCTTCAACATCTACGAACGGAAATATTCCGAAACCAACAGTGCCATCTTCTTGGACTAAGAAAAGAAACTCGGTACCAACGTCTCCGCCGATTCCGAAACCTGCATCCGTATCTAGACCAACTGAAATTCCTGTCGGAAGTTGTTTTGGATCTAATTTTTGAATAAGGCTTTGCATGCGCTCCTGAAACTTCGCCATGAAAGCTGAACCATGTTCTTTTGCTCTTGGCTCTAAT
>JAYUEB010000544.1:0-3840 GCA_043739525.1 Bdellovibrionales bacterium | reverse complement strand
AGCTCAAGACTGGGATGGAGTCTTCGAGATGAAGTCAAAATAAGCTTGCAAATTGAGTAGTTCAAAATACGATCTTCATATTCATGATGAAGTATTTCACCACGTGCACACGCATCTTTATTCTATTGTCTTTGCTTGTTTTTTTAGCTCCTCAATCTTTCGCTGGCGGCATTAAACTTAAAACCGACAAAGGCGCACCTGTATTGGTCAATGCCGACAACTATTCCGGCGATTCGGATGCTCACGTCATGGAACTTTCAGGTCACGTTCATGTTATTTATTCTGAGCAAGCAATTAGTTGCGACCACGCAGTTATTCACGATTTGACTAACGAGATTGAGGCCGACGGTCACCTCGTCATTGATTCACCAACTGTTCATGTCGAAGGTGAGCGAGCAAGCCTCAATTACAAGACGAGCTTAGGAACCATTGAAAAAGGTTTTGTCGTGTCAGGCCAAATCATGCTTGAAGGTGAACGCATTTTGAAAATGGGACCTGAAGAGTATATCGCCGAACAAGGAAACTACACAGCTTGTACGACTTGTCCGCCAGCGTGGGGGTTTCGTGCTCGCGAAATCGATGCGCAGCTAGGTGGATATGCGAGGCTCAAAAGTGTTTTATTTGAGGTTTTAAATTTTCCGATTTTGTGGCTGCCTTATCTCATCGTACCGCTCAAAAGCGATCGTCAGTCTGGCTTTTTGATTCCGCATATTACAATTGCGCCGGCAACCAATGATGCCAAAGGTTTTCAAGTTGGATTTTCAGAAAGTTACTTTTGGGCGATTGATCGAAGCCAAGATGCGACCTTTACGGCGAGTTCGAACCCCGCTAACGGTATCAAAGGTGCGATTGACTATCGCTATTTTTTAAGTGACACGAGTCAAGGCGGCCTTTCGATGGGCGCACTTCACGATAAACTTTTTAATGGCGCAAAAAGCAGGCTGTATCCGACTTTGACTCCTACTCAGCAAGCGAGCGCGCCAACTCTGGCTGACAATTTTACGCGATGGTATTTTCATTACGAACATCATTACGACCTTCCAGATGGATTCACCCAAAATACAAAACTAAACTTACTAAGTGATTTTTTATATCCTGCGGATAATCCCGAAGACTTTATGAGTATTGTCGGAGAACGAGCTCTTGAGAGTCGTTTCACACTTTCGAAAAATACCGAGTCAACACACTCAAGCGTTGATACCTCATACTATATTAATTTACTTAAATCTGATCCACTCAATGGACAGAGCGGATCAATCATATCAGGAAATGGCGATGCAGTTCATCGCGCGCCCGAAATCAGATATTCAGTAGTTAATTCAAAAATTGGGAACACAGGTTTTCTCTTTCACACTGATACCAACTATGTACACTTTGCGAGACAAGACGCTGCATATGATGACTTACAACAACCTCATTCGGATGCACAATGTCCCGCTGCAAATGCGATCCTCAATATTCCTCCTACTTGCAAAGATCCAAAGACTGGTACCTGCGGCCCTTGTTACGATGCTTCTCGAGGATTGAACCGACAAACGGGAAAACTCGCAACCGGCACTGGACAATTTGATCCCGTAGTCGATGCAATGAGAACCGGCGATAGATTTGATTTTCATCCTGAAGTCTCTTACCCGTTTCAGATTGCACACGTGATTGATATTGTTCCGGCAGTTTCTTATCGATTCATGCAATACAATTTTGATATCTCGCCCAACAACCCGGATCAGTCACCTCAAGATTCAAGTATTCCTGGTTACGATACTCATCCTAGCCGTAGCTATTTTACAGAAAGTCTTTCAGCTCGTACAAGATTTGACAAGGTCTGGGGAACTGATCCTGGCAATCCACACGAAGTAAAATACAAACATGAATTTGAACCAGAACTTCGTATTACGTCTCTCAGCGGAATGCACGAAACTCAATCCCCATTTTTAAATTCGAATGATCAAACTCCTGAGTTTTTAATCGATCAGCCGATTACCGATACAGATATTTATCCGTTCAATACTCACAGTCTGCAATTTGACTACAACGATCGCATAGCTAGTCGAAATGTTATTACAGGTCTTATTACAAATAAGATTGTTAAAAAAACATGGACAAAAAGCTCAGCTCCACCAATAAATCCTGATTTCAAATCCCTGAGTCTCGAAACCAATGCAGAAGAACCGAATTATTTGCAAATTATGAGCTTTAAAGTCTGGCAGTCCTATGATCTTGATGCAGCCACTCAACCTGTCCACCGTTATCCTTGGACCGATCTGGATGGTCTTTTCGATTTTCGTTTTCAATTCTTTGAATCAAATTTGCTTCTACGATATTACCCATACCAGAATGTCACTACCTCTTCCCTTCGAGCGAAAGTATTTGATTCAACCGGTGACTATTTTCAGTTCACTTACAATCAAAGTTTTAAAATTACAGAGAACTTGGACGATGCAAATTACGACAATCCCGATAGTCATGCTGAAAGTATCGGCCTAGGAGTAGGACTCACAAAGCATTATTTCAAACTCGTTACGGATATCAATTTAAACCCTGAAGATTTTCGAAAAAGTACCTATGCTGTCAACAGCTGGGACGCCCTTGTGGGATTGACACCACCAGGAAATTGTTGGGGCGTTGGCTTTAAGTTTATTCACGTCTTAAATGGTAACGGTACAAGCGTCAATATCACCTTCGATTACCAATTTGGCGGTGGCAATACTCCAGCTCCGGTGCCGGGGACAACAACTTCACCTGCTTCACCTCCGGCGTCGATGCCAGCAAAAACAAGCTAACTCCAGCGTCGATGGCAGTTACGCGTTAAAATTTTAAAAGAGAGTATCGAATTTCGCCACCTTCAACGCCGTGTTGTTCACTCACAACTGGGTTGATGAGTAGCCGTGGAGGGTCTCGCAAGACATTGTCTTCAGGCGGAGCCGAACTTAAATTCACAACATACAATCCCAATATAATCCCGGCATAAAGACCAAGAGAAGCACCTCTTGCGATACGATTAAGATTATCACCAGGTTTGTCCGAAAATGCGAGTGTTGCAGTCCCAACTAGAGTTCCAGCAAGAACTCCGTAGGTACAACTCATCACAAAATCTTTTGCAGGATCAGCATGCGCCTGCTCATTTCGAGCAAAAGAGAGGAGCACTAAAATAATCAAGAAAATGCGTTTAAGCGTCATCTCCTTTAAGCTTCCACTTGAGGTGAGACTCGAGTCAACTTAAGAAGCTTTCAAAAAGATCTATTGATGCATCATGACTCACAACTGCCAAAAGCATCTGAACTTCAAAATAGCTTCTCTGTAAAAAACTTTGAGCAGCCCGAAGCTTCATTTTTTGTCTCGCAGTCACACGTGCTGCCAAAAATGCTTCGTTTGAACTTGTCTTTACTTCAATCGCAATCACCCGATCAACGGCTCGCTCACCAAAAAGCAAGTCAATCTCAGCCATCGGTGTTTTCATCCGATGTCCGTAAAACTTATATCCGTCTTTTAGAAAATATTGATAAACCAAATATTCGGCGTAGAGCCCGCGTTCAGAGTTCGATAGACCTCTCAAAACCATGTAAGTATTCTTTGACGCCGCCAAAAGTTTTTCGATGCTCTCGACAAGGTCCATGTTTTTGAATTGCGGCTCGATGCTGGGCAGAAGCGTAAGCTTTGTGTGAGGCGAATCCATATTGCGGAAATTCAAGATCGAGATCCTTCATATATTGATCACGTGCAACCTTCGCAATGATCGAAGCCGCACCGATAGGTTTCACTCTGAGATCTCCCTTTATGAAAGTTTGTTGCTTGAAGTTCTTGAATTCTGGCGAAAGATTTTTAATTATTTGATTGCCGTCA
>JAYUEB010000543.1:0-3841 GCA_043739525.1 Bdellovibrionales bacterium | reverse complement strand
CATAGGCTTGCGACCTGCGAGTCGAGCTTCCATTACACAATGCTTGTCGTTGTGACCAGTTTTTCGGCCATTCACATCGCTGAAGTGAACTTCGATTCTCGTGATCTGGCTTTTACAATTAACTAAGACTTGCTCGATAGTCTTACGGACGTTATTTGCAAACCACTCGGGCGTTGCGACACTATGATCGGCGTTTACCTGTATTTGCATATCTCTCCCCCTTTCTTTGATATATGCGGCTGCAATACATCGGCCATGAGCACAAGCTCTCTTTTAGTTTGAAATTGCGAGCTAACAAATTGAGAGGCGGTGATGAAGTGAAAATTTTTTCTTTAAGGGGTTTTTCACCCCTGGTTTCTTAAAACTCTGGGCTTCGGCGAATCTCAAAACCGAGACTTTTCATTTTCAAAAAGTTTCATTTTTTAACCTTTAGATATAAACTTTCAGTCTCTTTTTAGACTGAATCCAAATTTTAAGTATTTTGAAATTTCAGTGACACCGTGATTCCCCCAATAGTTGCTAATCAATAACCTCAGGATGTCTGTTTGAAATTAAGTTTGAGTTCAAATTTCACCAGCTCATTTTCTCTATTAAACTCAGCTTGATCAAAAATATTTGGATCTAAACTAACCAAACCTTTTACCTCGTCGTTTCTCACAAAAGATTTATATTTTGCAATTAAGATGTTAGCTAATCCAGGGCTAACCCCATTTTTGATCAAATTAATTCTATCTACATTTGTAGTACCATATTTCAATTCAAAATACGTAGACTGAGTGATTAATCCTAAATCGTTTAATACCTCAATTAATTTCATAAGTGTGTTTTCAAAATAATCTTGCTCTTCTTTTATCCTTACAATCGCTAAATTAATTTTTTCGGCTTCAGATTTACTTTTCAGATCCACAAACGCAGGTACGCGATGACCGTCCTTTGTAATTTCACCCCATTTATTACCAACAAATATTATAGGATCCTCTTTCTCTTTCCTTCTCCAATAACTCATAAAATTCGCTATCATCTGCCCGAGAGACGCATTTGTCATTTTCATACCCGCAAACATAGAGTAGAAATCCATAGCTCCATCATTTTGAAGCTTTTGAAGATCATACGACGTTGCAAATGGCAGAAAGATCTCTTCAATGAGACTTAAGATATCATCTCCGGATTCACCCACTATTCCGTTAGCTTTAATGGCATCAACCAGACTTTGACATGAAACCTCGACGTCTAAAATAGGTATATCGGTCACTGAGTGCATAAAACATAGCTGACCAAACTTGGTTTTCGCCATTCGAACAGTTATTGACTCGACGATTCCAGGCTCCAAATTAGCTATGAATTCAACAGCTTCTTTTTTCTCAGGCGCATTTTCAGCCGTGATCTTAGCTTTTTTTAAAAGAACATTCTCAATACTATCACTAATTTTTTTTCCGATCTTTAGGCGATCGGATATAAATTTCTGCAAATTGAACCTTTCATTCGTATAACTACTTTTTAAGACAAATATCCTAGGCTCAAGAAGCCTTAAATTACCCGTCGAAGTATTAAATATTTCACTGAACCGGCAAATTCTCCCAACTAAGTTTTTAAGCTGTGAAGCCGACAATAAAGACCTGCCTTTTTTTGCATCTAATATAAATAACGTATCTGCAGGTATATTTACACCCTCAAGTAAGGTAGAATTTGTCACTATCGTATGTAACGAGCTATTTTCCTTATATAGATGTTCAATATAAAGTTTTACTATATCAGGCACCGACCCATGATGATAGCATATGCCCCGACTTAAGCATTTTACTAAAAAATAATCCTTATGAAGATATTCAGAAATTGCCGTGCACGCCTTTTGAATTTCTTCGATATTTAAATTAACAGATTTCCTTTCAAGGCTTTTTGCGAAGTCTTCGACACTGATTGGCTTGTTTAAATAAACAACATTTTTAGGGCCCTTTTTTTCGATCACGAAATTTAGAGGATTGGACGTAGAATCTGTCTCCACATTAATAAACTCATCTAAAAACTGATCATAGATTTCGAGCACTCCTCCCGCAGTAAAATCAATCGAATAGACCTTTTCAGATTTTACGTTTTCTTTTACATGAATGGCTTTGGTCTCAAAATCCGTAAACTCAACTTGCAGACTATTGGCTTCTATAAGAAAAGGCGTCAGAAATCGAATCCTCAGACCACTATTTCTCTTCTTTAGAAAAATGATTGTGCTTGCCAAAAGCTGCGCACGCCCACCGCTCTCTAGCAGATTGTGAGCTTCATCGACAATAACCAAGTCAAATACAACTTTAGGAAAAAGTTGAAGCAACCTTAGTAGTCGCTCCTGTGTGAAGACTGCAATGATTCCGGAATCAGACTCTTTATACATTTCCGGATGAGTTATAATCTTTCGTTGCTTGTCACCATAGTCCGACGCCATAATTCGCTTTTTAGTCTGAGCCAGCAGCGCTTTTGTCGGCAAAAGAACGCACACGTTCCCAAGTTCCTTTTGGATGTCAGAAAGCATTAATTCTGATTTTCCATATGACGTTGGGGCAATAACTGACATATCTGAGTCGACATCATTAATATAGGAGTTGTGCAAATCATATTGTCCGGAAGTGAAATATTTGCCATTTACATTAAAATATTCGTTGGACGATTTATTCCAAGTTTTCCAAAAATCGATTTCTGCCTCCGATATTTCAGGCCTCATATGAATTAAATTTGAAATAGGCCCCAATCCAAGATTGATGCTAAGATCATAGAGCGGTTGATAGTCATTGAATCTATTCGCATACAGCAAAACAATTCTGTAACCAAACTGCCGAACATCAAGATCGTCTGAATTCAAAAAAATTACCGCAACTTTAAGTAGACGTTCACGATCGTTTTCCCCTAATGAATCATCGGTTAAAAGTGGTCCGTATAGATCGAGCAGATTTGTTCGCCTTAAGAAGGTGAGATTAATTTTGGCCAATTGGCAACTCGCTAACTAAAAAATCGTACACTTTTTGAAATGTGGTTTTTTGTATAGTAATTATAATCAAATCCGAGAAAGTATTTTCACTTTTAAATTCCTCTAGAATAGTATTAATTGTCGAAATATCGATAGTACTAGATGTTTCGCAGTACAATACGGATGACAAAATAGCATTATTTTTCTCGCGCACAGATGAATTTGTCTCAGAATTAATCGTAGTCTGTTCAAGAATTTTGAGAACTTCTTCTTTCAATTTTCCTTTTCTCACACTATTTTCAACTCCAGAAATAGCATTGTGCCAAATGGTAGATGTAGTTTTTAAAAACTTTTCCTGTATATCTTTCTTTGCACTCAATAAAAGGGTTCGATTTTTTCCGACCAATGTTTCTTTCTGTGATGCTCCCGACTTTACTTCAGTTAGCCAAATTTTTTTCTCATTACTTCCATAGTAAACAATATCAAAGCCCTTTTTTATTGACCTTTCTTCAGAGTTAAAAAATGGTGATGCTTGAACTAACGAATCTAGTTTTTGAAATAAAAAAATATGGGTAAGAAGCTCTCCGATCATGCCCTTTTTGGTCTTCTCGGTCTGCCTTTCAAATCTATTTAGAAACTCCCGTAAAGTTCTCTTATACGAATATAACTCCGTATTTCTTTCAGACTTATATGGACCGAAACAAATTCTACTTAGATTTTGACGAATAAGATCTTGTAACTCTTCGGAGAATGAATGAATAGAAATCACCATCACCTTTTGCTCATCATTACTAGCGAAATGGATCTGATTCACAAATGATTTCCCTCTTATATTTAGACTAAACAGTATTTTTATTTAGTCACGATCAGATTGATTTGACTTGGATTATC
>JAYUEB010000542.1:0-11552 GCA_043739525.1 Bdellovibrionales bacterium | reverse complement strand
ATTTTCTTGTCTTCACCCGTTCAACTTTCAGATCCCAGTGGATATTCTCAAGTGAATTTGCAATTAGGATTTGGGGCCATGACCGATCTAATAGAGGTTGCCCCTTTAAGTGGTGTACTCCCGGATGTTGCGGGGACCGGCAACTCCACTTTGACATATTTTGAAACATCAACAGTCAATGGCAAAGGGCTATTTGGAGCTTTCTATAAAACCGGACAAAACCCTAGCGGAATTGTCGCAGTTGATCTCAACGGCGACGGAAAATTAGATGTGGCAGTACTCAATTCATCTGATCCAAGCATTGGGATTTATCTTGGACTCGGTAAAGCCATGTTTGCGAATGCGACAAAGATCCATAGCTTATGCAATCAGCCAAATGCCATTGCCTCCGGTGACTTTAATGGAGATGGAAAGTCTGACTTAGTGGTCAGCTGTGGAAATTCGAGCTCTTATGCCCTACAAATATTTTTATCAATTGGAGATGGAACTTTTCAAGCTCCTATCAATATTGCGCTTGGGCCTTCGGAATATATTCCTTCGGGGCTAGTTGTTGCTGACTTCAATGGCGATGGCAAGCCTGACATCGCGATAAGCAGCGCGGGAAGTGCGCTTGTTTCAGTTCGAATGTCCAATGGTGACGGGACCTTTCAAGCACCTGTAAACTATGCGGTTGGGAATTCTCCAGTTGCAATGGTCGCTGCCGATTTGAATAAAGACGGAAAAATGGATTTGGTTGTCGTCAATGCCGCCGACAACACCATGAGTGTTTTGATCAATCAAGGGTCAGGAACTTTCGCGCCTCAGGTGGTTTACAACACTGCAAATACGCCCCAGGCGATTGCCGCAGCAGACTTTAACGGCGATGGATATGTTGATATTGCGGTTTTAAATAATGGCGATAGTACCTTGAGTATTTTTAGCAACGATAAATCTGGTGGACTTAATTTAACAGCGAGCATTGGAGTTGGATCTGGGCCCAATGCGATTTATGCAAAAGATATGAATGCCGATGGATTTGTTGATCTTGTGGTTTGTAACGGTCAAGATAGCACCATTAATATTTTGTTGGGTGTTGGCGACGGAACTTTCAATTCATTGGCCGCAGTCCAAGTTACCGTCAGTCCGAATTTTCTCACTGTTGCAGATGTCAATGCGGATGGTGTCCCAGATGTTTTGGTTGTTGGCTCAAATGATCAATATTTGCAAATTCTGCCAGGGCAAAGTGCGGGTTTAGTTGGCTTCACAACTGGGGTTGGTATAAACCCCGTTGGCGCCGCCGTTGCAGACTTTGACCTTGACGGAAAGCTAGATGTTGCAGTTGTCAGCTCGACATCCAAATCAGTGAGTATTTTAAGAGGCATCGGAAATGGACTGTTCACGAGAGTGAATACCTTTTCAACGGGCGACAATTCAAATTCGATTTTAGCTGCGGATCTGAGAAATCTACAAAAAATGGATTTGGTTGTTACAAATCCTAATCAAGGAAAGATTCGGGTTTACCTTAATGCCGGAGCGGGAACTTTTTCTGGGCCAGCAGATTATTTAGTTGGAAATGGGCCTTCAGCTGTCATCTCAGCAGACTTCAATAACGACGGTGCTGTTGACCTGGCGGTGGTAAACGCTAGCAGCAACACCATCAGTATTTTAATTGGCAATGGCGACGGAACATTTAAAACAAAAGTGGATTATCAAGTAGCTGGCAATCCAAGTGCGCTTGTAGCAAGCGTTTTAAATTCAAATAATATCTTGGATTTGATTGTTGCCAATAAAGCAAGCGGTACGGTGAGCGTGCTCATGGGCAATGGGGATGGCACATTTCAAGCACATGTCGATTACTCAGCCGGGAATGGTGCCAACTCGATCGTTGCGGCCGACTTTAATAATGACGGTAAAATGGATGTGGCTGTTGCGAACTCTCTCGACAGCACAGTGAGTATTCTTTTCGGAAAAGGGGATGGCTCTTTTCAGAATGCAAATAGTTATTCTGCTGGCTTGAATCCGAGCGGCATTATTTTGGGGGACTTTACCGGTGATGGCCATTTAGATCTTGCCGTCGCAAATGGCAGCAATAATGTCTTTACTCTCTTGCCAGGCACAAGCAACGGTCAATTTAATACAGCAACAACATTTACCACTGGTAGTAGTGCTAATGCGATAGGTGTCGGAGAATTCAATGGGGATGGATCAGCTGATTTGCTGGTGCTAGATGGAACAAATAATGTCGTTCAACTTTGGACGGGGCATTAGATGAAGTTTCAAATATTTATACCTATTTTTTTAAGTTTGTTGTCCTTGAGCTGCAGTTTGCCGGGTGCGAGCAATGTTGTTAATTTAAAATCTTCGGATCTCAATTTAAAGAGTATGAGCCTTTTAAAATACTCTTCAACTTTAGCCTTTGTGAATATCATTGGTACTTTACCGAGTGGTACGACTTCTCTGAATACTGTTCAATTTTTCAATACGGCAGATTGTTCGGGTCCTTCAATAGGACAAGGTGTCGGAAGTGATTTTTCAGGTACGGGAATTCAAATTCAAGTTCCAATTTCAAGCACCTTAAATACGACGACCCAAATTTATCTTTCAACCAATACACTATCAAAGTGTTTTCTCTTAGGAGGATTTACTTTTAATCCGGTAAAACCTGATCCACCGGCTTTTACCTATACCGTACCTGGATCGCCCTCCAGGGCATCCTATAATCCTGCTGTTTTTGGAACCGCACTTGATTTTTCAACTGTCAATTTATACTCCGATAGTGCTTGCTCAACTCTCGTGGGTTCGGATTCTGCGCAAAATTTTTCTTCATTAGGTGTCTCAACAAATTTGACGCCAAATGGGAGCACAGATGTTTACGGTCAAGTGCGAGATGCCGTAGGCCAACTTTCAACTTGCACAAAACTGACAACTTATACCAATGCGAACTCTGGCCCTACGGCTCCAGTATATGCATCAATTGCCCCGGCGTCCCCCAACAATGTCAGCACGACACCTCTATTGAAAGGAACCCCGTCGGCGGATAGTATCAGCGTGACCGTATTTAGCGATGCTGGCTGTTCTCATTCGATCGGAGCAGACACCGCTGACAATTTCAAAACTCTGGGCGTGCAATTAAGCGTAGCACCTAATGTGTTGATGAGCCTTTATGTGGAGACTTTTGATATTTCAGGAAATCCTTCAAATTGCACATTTCTGACGAATTATCTTTATGATAGTGTCGCTCCGGTCGTACCCTCTTTTTTGACTGCAACGCCCTCTTCGCCGACTCGGTTGTCAACAAATCCGATCTTCACAGGTCTCTCTTCATCTGACACCGTCACCGTCAAGTTTTACAACTCAATGCTTTGCTTAGTGCAAATTGGATCGGGTACAAAAGCGGCCTTTGAAGGAAGCGGGATTTCAGTTGCCGTTCAGGGAAATGCGACGACGACGATCTATGCGCAAGCCCTGGATGCTGCTGGGAACAGGTCTTCTTGTGTTCACATGATCGACTATCTCAATAATACGATTCCACCTGATAGTCCGCTGTTTGGGACAACCATCCCACTTTCGCCAAACAATAAATCGGCTACGCCCATCATTCAAGGTACAACCGGCGATGGAACCATCAGTTTGCAATTCTTTAGTGATCAAGATTGTACAGCTGTTATAGGCTCGGGGACTACGGCGCAATTTGAGGGTGCGGGTATTCAATTGACCACACCAAGCGTTCCAAACTCAGTGAATACGACTTCAGTCTATGTTCAAGCGATGGATATCGAGGGCAATGCCTCGGCTTGCTCGTCACTCACGACCTATTCTTATTCGACGTCAAAAGCTCCAAGCCCTACGTTTATCCAAACCGTACCGAACTCTCCTTCTCGAACGGTTTCTCAGCCATATGTACTCGGCCAGGCACCGCCAACTGTGAAGTTCATAAGCCTTTATAGTGATGCTTCTTGCAACAATTTGCTCGGTACGGCGACTCGGGGAGTATTTGCAACTCAGGGTATTCATGTGACGATTCCTGACAATACAGCAACCGACATTTACGCGCAGTCGGCAGATGTGTACGCAAATACTTCTGATTGTATTTTACTGACAACTTATGTTTACGATACAATTGCTCCGATAGCGCCATCTTTTATTGCGTCTAACCCGATCTCACCGAACAACACTTCAACTTCTCCTCTCATTTCAGGTTCAGTTATTTTAAATGAGATTGGTAAACCTCTAACAACTTCAATTGTTAATTTATACGATAGCTTCATCTGTCTCAATCAAATCGGTAGTGGGACGCCAGCGGACTTCACTTCAACAGGTGTCGCGATAGCAGTGCCCAACAATGTCGTCACAAGTGTGTATGCACAAACTCAAGATGCCGCGGGTAACATAAGCAGTTGTGCATTTATGTTGGACTATACGACCGACACGAATCGGCCAGGCGTACCAATTTTTACTTCCGCAACTCCGATGACCCCTTCTTATACGCAGAAAACTAATTTGATAGGCTCGATTGGTACCCACCATGATATTTTAAATCTGGCGCAATTAAACTTTTATTCTGATTCAACTTGTTTAACGCAATTTGGATCCGGAGCCGTCGCGCAGTATACGACGACAGGTATTCCCGTCACGATGGGTGCGAATACAACAACCAATGTTTACGCGCTTGTAACCGACATCGTGGGCAATCAATCAGACTGTACTTATTTGTTAGATTATTTTCACAATGATATTGGCCCGTCTGGATTGCAATCGGTCCAAAATGTAGACGGTTCGATTTCTCTGTCTTGGCTGGCTGACATTACGGCAAGCCCGACGCCGAAATATCTGATAAAGCGTTCACTTTATTCAGGTGGCCCTTACACGATTTTAGCATGGCAGAATTCCGGATCCAATTATACGGATTATTCAGTCACAAATGGCCAAACTTATTACTACGTTATTTCAGCTACAAATAATACAGGAACGAGTAATGATTCTTCAGAAATATCTGTGACGGTGGTTTCAAGTTCACCGCAGGCGGCGATTAATTTAGTCGCGACTCCGGGCCAGAACATTGTGGAGCTCAGTTGGCAGGGTTTCAGTCCTGATATGTTCTTCAAAGTTTTGCGAGCCACTCAGTCGGGTGGGCCTTATACGATAGTAAAATCTGATATTGTGGGAACACTCTATGACGACACAACCGTGGTCGATGGGGTTAGTTATTTTTATGTCGTCGTCGGCATCAATCCTCAAGGCATAAGCCAGCAGTCCAATGAAGTCAGTACGCAAGCACTCGACGCACCTCCTGCGGGTCCGACAAATTTAACTGCGGTGCTTGGTAATAATCTTGCTGCCTGTGGGGGCGGTTCAGGTGTGACACTGTCTTGGAGTTCACCTTCTTATTTTACAAGCTTTCAAATTCAACGCGGAAATTTAGGGAGTGAAATGGACCTCGTGACTGTTGGTGCCACTCAATACGTTGATTGTAATCCCTACACCGGAAATAATTATATATTCGCCTATGATGTTGAAGCACTTTGGGGGCCGTCCATTTCTCAAGTGCGGTCACCGCCTTCAAACGAAGTCAGCGTTTCGTTTCAATCGGGCCCCGGCATCTCGGTCTATCCCGGCCACAATCAGGTTTATGTCACATGGAATGCGCAATATCAGGCGGTGGACTATCAAATTTGGAGAGCGACTGAGTCGGGTTTTCCAAGCGCTAGTTACGTACAATTAAATGCTAACTACAGCAGTACGAATTATTTAGACTCAACAGCCGTCGATGGGACAGCCTACTATTATGTTGTCATTACGAATTATGCGGGTGGAGTTCCGGGTTTGCCTAGCACAGAGGTCAGTGGAATTCCGGGGCCTAACCCGAGTGCTCCTTCAAACCTAGTGGTGGCATATTCGAAAGCCTCAAATTTGCCGGTTTTGAATTGGTCGGCGCCCAGTAACTTTGATTACTTTAATGTTTATCGCGCCACTTCAGTCGGTGGCCCCTACGGCTTTGTGGCTAAAACATTTACTCCCACTTATATTGAAACGCCGCCAGGGGCGGGCCGCTACTATTACTATGTGACGCTTATGTGGGGAGGTTTCGAGACAGCCCCTACGAATACTGTTTCTTACCGAACAGGTTATCCTCTCACCTTTTCTGCGACTCAAACACTCACGTCGATAGGGCTCACTTGGTCGGCTGTTGCAGGGGCAAGTTCATATAATATTTTGAGAGGTACAACTTCTGGAGGACCCTACACACAGATATCGAGTGGTACGACATTAAGCTTTTCTAATACCACTTCGGATGCCACCAATCCAATTACTGCTGGCGTCGGATATTACTATGTGGTTCAGGCGGCCTTTGCAGATACTACGAAAGGGGAATATTCGGCTGAAGTGGGATCAATGACGACTTCGAGCAATGTTCCAACGGGAGTCACCGTAACAAGTAAAACGACAAGTTCTGTGTCACTCGCGTGGGTGAGAGTAAAAAATGCGACCGCTTATAAGGTTTATACCGCAACTAGCTTTGCCGGCCCTTATACTTTGTTTGGAACTAGCTTTACAAATTCACAGATGGTCACCCCACTTCTCGGAAGCACGAATTACTATTTCACTGTGTCTGCACAAGTGGGCGGAGTCTATTCACCTCAATCCACGCCAGTTTTAGGGATAACAAATAGTCCACCACTTGTACCAGCCTTATATGCTGGTAATGCACAAGTGAAAGTAACTTGGTCCTTCGTGACCGGCGCATCGACCTATAGTGTCTTGCGAAGTACGGATTCGGTGAACTTTACAACGATTCAAGCTGGTTTGGTGGGTATTAGTTTCAACGACCTCACAGCGGTTAACGGTCAACTTTATTTTTATGAAATTTCGGCGATTTTTCCTGGAGAAACTCTTACTTCCGCCTCTAGTGTGGGCGTGACTCCCGGAGTGACGCCATTAGCACCTTCTGGGATCACGATGACCGCAAACACCGATGGTACTGACGTCACCTTCAATTGGGCTCAAGTTTCAGGAGCGGATTCTTACAATATTTATCTCGCTACGACAAGCGGCGGACCTTGGGGTGCGCCTTATCAGAAAACTTCCTCATCGACTGGCAATACGATTAGCGGTCTTACTCCTGGTATAGTCTACTACATGAGCGTTTCATCATTGAACGGATTGCTTGAGTCAACGCTGGCGCCGCAAATGTCGTTTGTGCCTGCAGTAACTCCGCCGGCTCCACAATTGTTAGTTGTCAGTCCAAACGTGAGTGTGAGTTGGAGTGCTGTTTCTGGCGCTTCGAAGTATGATATTTTTAGGTCGGTTGATGGAGTAAATTTTTCTATACTCATTTCGAATTTAGCGACCACAAACTATACGGATACTTCTGTCGTCGCAGCCCAAGCATATTACTATGAGTATTTACCAAAAACTGCTGCGGGCATACCGATGGCGATTTCATCTGTGGCGGGCTCCATCATTCCGGGCGTTGGTCCTAGTTCTCCTACAGACTTGTTTATAAGTAGCAATACAATGGCAAGTGTCACCTTGAATTGGGTGCCGGTGAGTCAAGCGAGCAATTATAACATTTACCGAGGATCCGCATCAGGCGGTCCGTATACTCTCTTGACTAGTATAAGTGCAGTATCTTCACAGTACATGGATTCCACTGTAATGATTGGTAATAACTATTCTTACGTTGTCAGTGCGGTTAACACTTATGGAGTTGAGTCTTTAAAGTCGAACCAGGTTTTCATTCAGATTACAGCAGGCCCTGCAGCTCTAACTGCGTCGAATGTTTCAAGCAAAGTCAGTCTGGCTTGGACGGCAGTGGCAGGGGTATCAGGCTATACGATATATCGAGCGAATCAAAGCGGTGGACCTTACGGATCCATTGCAAATGTCGGTGCCGGAGTGACAGGTTACCAAGATGCTCAGGTCATTTCTTCTATTGCCTATTATTACGTTGTCAATGCAACTTTGGGGAATGGTGCTCAAACGCTTTATTCAAATGAAGCTAGTGTGAACATTGTAAAATCTTTTAATTTGCAGGTGCCCATTGAGTTAACGGATCAAGCAATTTCGTCAGACACAATGGCAATTACGTTTGATTCAACGAGAACAAGCTTAGATACGAATGCCTATGACGGAGCGGTCACTTATAGCATGGATGTCGTCGGTGTTAATATGGATAGTAGTCCCCAAACGGTCAATATTGTTGACTCAAACAATACGGTGAAGGGGACAGCTACTATTCTAGCGAACACAAATATTGCAACGAGAATCAGCGGAACATTCTCACCTAATGGGTCTCGAGACAACTATCGAATACGCCTTTCTGCGACCTCAACAAGTTCTCAGCTCCAAGTTTTCTCAGCCCGTATGTACGTCAATCAAGTCGGTGCAACAAAAACAAAACTTTACTTTCCACTTTTGTCATCCGCGAATGTGCCAACAAGTGGTGACGTAGGATCACCAGTTGAAGCGGTATCTAATAACAATTACCAAATTTTAAATTCTTCAAGCACCTATACGCGTGACGTGAGTCATCTCTCACAGTTATTGGAATACAATGCATGGGAATTTGAAGCCCTCGTTTCTTCAAATGGTTCGACTGGTATTATTGGTCTTTACAATATTACTCGTGGAGCGATTGTTCCTGATACCGAGTCCGAGTTTACCACATCAGGCATTTCGCTGCTCAGTTCGCCCTTTGACGATGGTGTTCAGAATTTTTCGAGTCCAACAAATGATCTAGATCAGTATCGGGTAGTGATGGAATGTTACGGAACATGCGCCAATGGAGCAGTCAATGCATATAAGGCCGGAGTCTGGGTTTCCTTGAGTAATCTCAATAGTGTCGAAGTTACATATAGAAATACTCTGGCCAACTATGCAATAAACACTCCGACCTATTTAGATTTTTCGAGAGAAAAAATAAATTTATCTTTGTTTTCAAATCCTGTCATCAATTTTCGAGCGACAGTTTTGGCCCCCCCAAGCGGGGGATCTGCTTCTGTTCAAATTTTTACAGATGGAGCAAATGATTCAGGTGAATCTTCGGTTTCTGTTATTGCCGGGTCAACACTAAATTTTACTGATCTTAATTTTGTGTCCTTACAAACCTCGAGTCCACTCATCCTTAATTCGAATGATCGTATCATTACTTTTATCTCGCCTACGGGCGGGACGGCCATGATTCAGGATTCCGCCATCGTGATCGATGCTTCGCCTTGATCATGTTCCAGGAGGAGGCGGGCTCAAAGCTAAAAATCCAGATTTTGTGACTCTCTCAAGCGTTCCATTGTAAGAATTAAGATGCTTCTCAGTTTTGGCGATCAGATCCTTAATATAATCGCGTTGAGCGATTAATTGACCAATCATAGTCTCAAATTGCAATCGATGTTCTGAAATTGTTGGAGTCTTTTTCAACTCGCATTCAACTTTAGAAATCTCTTTTTCAGTAGCTAACAAATAGTCTCTAAGGGGATGCAATGTTATGGCTTGATGAATTTCTTGAGCTAGTTGTCCAATGATCATTTGAGCCTTAGACTTTTCTTGGCTTATAAATTTCATATATTGGCTGGTTTGCTTCTCCAGCTTTTTTTGTTCTTCAATAAGACGAGCCTGAGTCGCACGCTCATCTTCAACTTTCTTTAGAAGAGCTTGTTCTTTAGCAGAACTGTCGGCACGAATCTCATTGATTTGTTCGTTGAACTTTTGAATGATCTCATCTTGCTTCTTTTGTTCTTCTGCGATCTTCGCGCTGAATTCAATTTGAAGATTTTCTTGCTTATTACGTTCTTCAGATAAATTTAGATTAAATGCTTGGACGAGCTCGTCGTGCTTCTTCTGTTCGTCAGTTATTTTGATCTGACAAGCTTCTTCAATTTTTTCCTGATTAAGGCGCTCTTGGGCAAGTTTCGCATTAAAATTACGAACCAGTTCGTCCTGACATTTTCGCTCCTCGGCAAGTCGGGCTTTAAAAGCCTGGCTCACTTGGACTTGTTTCTTTTGTTCATCTTCTAACCTCATATCAAAATTGTGAGAGAGAACGTCTTGGGCAGCCTTTTCTTGCTTGATTTGCTCGTGAAGCGCATGAGCGATATGGCTATGTTTTATCTGTTCTTCTTTTAATTGTTCCTGAAAGCTTCTTGAAAGCTCTTCTCTTTGCTTTTGCTCTTGGCCGAAACGGGTATTGAAGTTTTCTTTAAGTTTTTCTTGATATTTTTGTTTCTCGGTTAATTTTTGATTGAAGGCCTGAGCCATTTGCGCACGATGTTCTCGTTCCTCTTTTATTTTCTGATCGAATTCTTTAGATAGGTCTTGTCGCTCTCTTTCAACTCGTTCATCTAATACGAGAAGCAACTCGCTATGCTTTTTTTGACCTTCGAGGATCTTGGCTTCATAGTTTTGTATCAAATTTTCGCGAATCTCTTGCTCGGCGGCGAGTTGATTCGAAAAGCTTTCGCTAAGGTCTGTTTTGAGGTTCAACAGATCATCGCTATGCTTTTCGGATTGTTGTCTCAAAAGCATTTCGGACTGAGTCAGACGGTTTTGAATTTCTGTTACTTCCGTTCGAAATCGACTTTCAGCTATGCGAAAACTCTCTTGGCGATGTTGAAGTTCGCCCTTTTGAGTTGCAATTGTCGATTCAAATCGCAGTGCGGCCTCTTTCAAGTTCACGATTTCTTTTTTGAGAATTGTTAGTTGGGAAAGGTCTTCGTTCAATTTTTTTACAGTTTGTTCAGAATGTTCAAGCCGTTTTTGCTTTGCCTCTTTTTCTTGGGAGAGTTCTAAAATAAACTGATTTTGATTCGTAATTTTTTGCCAGAGATCATTAATCTGAGACTCGGCCTTTTGCTTGTGCATCAAAGTATTTTTTGATAGTTCTTTTTGGCTAGACAACTCGTTTTGAAGTATCTGAATTTGACCTTTGAGTTGCTGAGCCTCTGCTTGCCATTTTTGGACTATTTGCTCAAGATCAGCGAGTTCAGATTCACGTAACCGTGTGCGATCTTGATTTTTAGAAGCAGACTCAAGCAGACGAATCTCCCGGCCCTCTGCTTCCATAAGTGAAACGGTGAGATGCATTACTTTTTCTTCTAAGTTTTGACCTGCAGACAATAATTTCTGAATTTGTTTTTCTGAAATTTGAGTGTTGTTTTCAAGGAGAGTTTTCGATTCATCAAAGTTGAATTTGAGTGTTTTAAGATTGATTTGTAGATCATCAATGATATTTTGTGATTTTTGAAGCTCGACTTCTTTCCTAAAACTATCTTGGACAGCCTCAAGAACTTCATTTTGTAGTTCGGCAACCGATTCAGAATCTTCACGTAGTTTTCTGTTTTCTGTCGTCAAGAGTTCAAGTTGATTTTGTAGGCTGAGGATCTCAGACTCTTGTCCTTCATAATATTTCAGAAGACTCGACTTGAGTTCGCCAAACTTATTATCGTGAGAGTTTTTTTCCGAAAAAGTGTCCATAAATTATTCACCTCAAGTATTTGTCGGTTCTATTTTTCCAAACTTGAGACACTTTTGGTTTTGCTAACCTAAAAAAGGACGAAGGTCGATCTGACGAAGGGAGAGTT
>JAYUEB010000541.1:0-3846 GCA_043739525.1 Bdellovibrionales bacterium | reverse complement strand
TTTGGTATTATTCCCTCTGGAAAAAGAATAATTCTGCTTTTTCACAATTGAGTTCCGGGCAGCCTTTTACATTTGAAGCCGTCATTAGTACCTCGACTGCAGGAACAACTACTTCGTATGCAGCCTTAGTCAATTACCTTACCAATCAGCCCGTAACAGGATCTGAAGTCTCGACAACCGCGACAGTGCCTACTCTTGTGACCGCGAGTTTTTCTGATAGCGCCGCCAATTTCAACGATCAAAATGAATTTCAAATGCAGGGTAAAAATTCTGGTTTAGGTACCGACGCGTACGTTTATCGCTCGGGACTCTGGATTTCTTTGACGAATTTATCTCACGCCGAGCTCTACTATCGAATTGCGATGACCGAGTGGGAACAAAATCCATCAGGAGATAATCTCTACGACTACGGAACTCTTTTGATTGATACTAATTTATTTAGTCCCCCGTTTACGATCACTCACGAGACCAGTGGCTTTGTCACTCAGGCCGGAGTTCCATGCACAGAGGAACTTATGGATCAAGGAGCATCAGACACAAGCCTTTCTGCAATTGAGACACCCGTGACAAACACAAGACTGACTTTTACTTCCACGACACAATCACGACAGCGATCGGCAGCCCTGTCCCTTATGGCCGGAGATCGCTATGTCTCGAATGCTCTTGTAAATCCAACCTCAGGCAGTTGTTTGATTGTTCAACCTAGAATCGTAATCGGTTTTTAGTCATCTTACAGCCAAGTGGAAATCTAAATTCTTCGGGCGTAAATCCCGAAAGTGGTTTTGATTCGCCGTCTCGGTTTTGCCGTATCGCTTAGGTACCTCTTTTCTACTAGCGCTACTGGCTCACACCTTGCACCTGTACCGAACGAAATCAATTAACGTTTAAAAAGGATCCTATATGAAAACTAAAGCTTTGCTGGCTATTGCCCTGCCAATTTTATTGTCAACTCAGCCCATTTTCGCTGCTGGCCCAAGTTGCGACGAGTATATTAGAGGACCTTCAGATGCTCAAACTCAAGAGGAAAAGGCAACTGGAGTCACCAGAGCGAATTTGGTTTCGGCTGCCACTTCGGCACTTGGTTTTTCTGATACGGTCGATATTAGCCAATATAAGGGAAATACATTTTTGGATATTATGCGGACTGTAATTAAACCTAAGCTCGATAGCTACGCAAAAAATGGATTTACCATTGTGGATAAAGCTGCGGTTTTTGCGGCTCTCGATAAAGTAAGTCCAAAAGTTCGAGCTCAGGCTTTGAAGTCTGTTGATAAAGAAACTTTGGGCAAAATTGCAGACGCTCTTCAAGGACAAAAAGTAACGCTCTTTAATCTTCCAGGAAAAATTGCCGATTTAAAAATTGCAGGCGCTGATAGATACGGTCTTACTACCTTCTTCTCTTTGGTAAGCGGAGGCGGTGTTGAGATCCGTTTGAATTCAAATACTTTTGCTGATGAAGTTGATTATGCAAAAGGTGACGAACCCAATGCTGAACAAACTGGTCGAGGATTTGGACAAGGCCCAAATCATTTACTCGACGATGCTTCTGACAAAGCTTATTTGCAGGCGCTACAAAGTGTGCTCATGCAGTCGTCTCCTGAGGAAACTCAAGCCCTTTATACGACTCTCTTACAAATCATCGCAAATTGCGATACATCAGGCATGGCTAAATTGTCTCCAAAAAGCCAAACACTTTTGAGCGATTTTCTTGCCATTTACGTTGCAGAACAAGATCGACATTTGATGAGCGACTTAAGAACTCATGCTTGGGATATCTCGTTGCTTGAAGTAACACTCAATGCGATTCTTCAAGCAGGACAAAGCAAAATGATGGTGATGTATGGCGGAAGACTTGTCGACCAGTTTCCAAAACAAGCACCAGGCGGACAGTTGAGCTTTGACAATCTTATTCCTGCTGATTTGACCGCCTACTGGAGATTTAGCGTGAGTTCAAATCCCCAATTTAGCAAACGTAGCGGTATCAATGTTGCTAGAACTGATTTCTTGTTGCAAGGTAAATTGGTTACTAAATACATGGCTGAGAAATTTCCAGTGTTAGTTAATAACGTGGAAAGGCATTTTACTGGTATCATACTCACTGGCAATGTTTATGATGAGTTAAATTCTTATCTTATTAGCAATAAAGCTCCCGCAAGCATTACTGGCGTAAATGATTTAGTCTCTGACTTCGTGACTTTTATGATGGCCGTTCGTGCAAATGCTCAAGACATTACGAATGAAATCGTAAAAAATCAGCCGGCAGCTCCTACCAAAAATTAAAGTGCTCATAGCAGGTGAAAACTCGAAAATCTGCTATGACATTCTTAAAGGCCTAAGTTTCACTTAGGCTTTTAGTGAAATGAAGAAGGAACTGACCCTGTCGAACGAAATCTCCAGCGTTGAAACAAATCATTTCTAAAAAATAAATTTGTTTAGATTTTACATCCCAAATAAACTCGAGTGTTCCTGGCCCGATGTAGCCGAGCTTCAGCAAAGAGGCTTGAATTTTTGGCCAAAATGATTGAATCGAGCTGTTGAACTCCAAGGCCGCCGGGACTTCTTCAATTATCTTTTGGTAGCGTCTCTGTATTGAGCAATCCCTTGTCCCCAAATGATGCACGCCCTGTTTGCCGTCACAAAATATTTGCAATTCAACATGACGAACTTCAGAAAGCTTTTTCTCAACGATAACTTCAGAGTTTTGAAATAAATTTTGAGATTGATCAGTCGCCAAACGAAAGGTTTCTTCGAATTGAGCTGGAGTACTTACCGTGTAGTGACCGCGCCCACCTCCGCCAGCGGCTGCCGTCCTGATCAAGTTCAATAGCCGTTCGGATTGGCTGAATAAATTTGTTGAATCTTAGCAAACTGAATTTATTGAGAGGTCCTATTCTTCAAAGTCTTAAGATAAGCATCACGTCTTTGAGTCGGAGTGAGAATTCTCTCGGATCCGCCACGTAAACGACTAAGCTCAGCACAGTTTTCGATGTCGCCGTACAGAGTCAAGTTATTGCTTGCAGTTCGAATCGGAGGCGTCGCTCGCGAATCTGAATTTGGATCTTGATTGGCAGGTCTCTCGCCATTTGATTTCTTTGTCATCTTACCTTGGCTCGGAAACATGTCGAGAGCGCTATAGACTTGACTCAAGTATTTATTGGTCGTTTCAACTTTCGCTTTTTGTAAAGTGTTGAATAGGTCCTCGCACTTCTTGAAGTCTGAGGCCTTCATCTTACCAAATTTCGCTTTAAGAACCTGACAATATTCAGGAGAGACAATTTCGCAATTCGTTTTTGCTAAGACACTAAAACTTAGGCTCTTGTCATTTTGGCCGTCAATATTTTCCGTACACTTTCCGTAATAAGTATTGGCATCACTCACCGCAAAAAAGCGAGAAGTGATGGCGCCTGCCGTTTTTTGATTCTGACTATAACCAAATTGAGAGGCCTGATCGGCAGTCCAATTCACGATGTATTTATCTTCGGTCACTTTATCGTCTTTGGTGTTCGTTCGGGTAAAAGTTCGAACTGATCCGTCCGTGATCTCGCTCCAACCTGAACCCGCTACCATATTGGCTTTAAAGCCATCTGTTTTATCGCCATGAAGTTGAATGCCTTCTGACGACCAACTGATGAGACTCGGATCGACAGCCTCATCTGTGGCGAACGATATACTTGATATGAACATTAAAAATACGTGGAAAATGGGATTTCGGACCAATTGACACCTCGTACTTTCAGTTTGGAGGATCTAGGTGTTTTTGTAAACGAGACGATGGCCGAAAAATTTGCATAATCACAAAAAGCATCGGCGTAGCCCGTAAACTCTGATATAAGACTCCCCACACAA
>JAYUEB010000540.1:0-11578 GCA_043739525.1 Bdellovibrionales bacterium | reverse complement strand
TACAAGTCCCTCGACTCTTTGGGCGAGATCCATCAAAGTACCAATTTGAGGATTTTGCTCCATCGCCTCTTTAAGTCTTGGCTCAAGCTCGATGGCTTCTTTTAAGGTAATGCCAAGTTTATCAGGCATCAATTTAGATATAATATCGACTTCTGAATAAGCCATCCCAAGTACGCGTCCCACATCTCGAATCGCAGCGCGCGCTTGAAGCTTTCCGTAAGTGATAATCTGGGATACGTTCGAAACGCCGTACTTTTGAGTGACGTAATCAATAACCAGAGGTCGCTTATCTTGGCAAAAATCGATATCAAAGTCAGGCATCGAGATACGTTCTGGATTTAAGAATCTTTCGAAAAGTAAATTATATCTGACTGGATCAAGATCGGTAATTCTTAAGACATAAGCGACCAAGGATCCTGCTCCAGATCCCCGTCCAGGGCCAACAGGAATCGAATGATCTTTTGCCCAATTAATAAAGTCTTGAACGATCAAGAAATAAGAGATGAAGCCCATCTTCTCGATAACCGAAAGTTCAAAATCAAGACGTTTTAAATATTCAGGTCTCAATTCTTCTTTTACAGGTTCATTTCTTTTTAAAGCTTCTTGAAATCTGAGCTCAAGACCTTCTAAAGCCTTTTTTCGAATGAGATCTGATTCACCCTCGTCAGAACTAAAAACTGGAAGGTGGTAAATACTTTTGCCACTTTCGTCTTTGAGCTTAAATTTCACGTCACATCGCTCAGCAATTTCAAGAGTTGCATCGCACGCATGAGGAAGGTCTTGAAAAAGACTTCGCATCGCCTCAGAACTCTTGAAATAAAATTGATCCGTACCAAGTTTAAAACGAGATTCGTCCTGCAAAGTTTTGTTGCTTCCGATGCAAATCAAAACTTCTTGAGCAATTTGATCCTCTTGCTCTAGATAATGAACGTTATTGGTTGCAACGATCTTAGTTTGGGTTTTTTCTGAAGCTTCGCACAGAAACTCATTGTAGGCCTTCCACTCAGGAGAGGTTCTGCAGACTTCAAGATAAAAGCGATCACCAAATATTTTTTTAAGTTCTAAAATTTTTTCGATTGCGCCGTCTGCACCATGTTTTTCAAACGTGGAAATAATTTCGCCTGTTTTGCCACCACTCAGAGCGATAATACCAGAATTGTATTTCGATAATACTTCGTAATCGATACGAGGCTTATAATAAAAACCTTCTTGAAAACCGATTGAAGAAATTTTGCAAAGATTTTTGTAGCCCTCTAAGTTTTGAGCAAGCAACACGAGCCTACGATTTGGCTGGTTGAGTGTTTCTTTGTCCTCACCCTTCTGAAGCCTGGACCGAGGAGCCAAATAAACATCGGTACCAAGAATCGATTTAACGCCCTTATCTTTGGCTGCAAAATAAAATTCAACTGCACCAAACATATTGCCATTGTCTGTGAGTGCAACCGCACTTTGCTTAAACTCTAAAGTCTTCTTAACCAATTGATCAGGGCGAATCGATGCTTCAAGCAGCGAGTATTGCGAATGAACATGTAAATGAACAAAGCTATCGCTCATTTATTCCCACTCAATCGTGCCCGGTGGCTTGCTGGTGACATCATAGACCACTCGGTTGACACCTTTGACTTCATTTGTAATGCGATTGCTGAGGTTTCTCATGAATGCAGGTTCAAAACCATACCAGTCTGCAGTCATTCCATCAGTTGATGTGACAGCTCTTAATGCCAAAACTTTTTCATAGGTGCGACCATCGCCTTGCACTCCCACACTTCGGATGGGAAGAAGAACGGCAAAGGCCTGCCAGATTTTATCATATAGGCCTGAACTTTTAAGCTCAGAAATAAAAATGTGATCGCACTCTCTTAAGGTTTCAAGATCTTCTCTTTTGATCTCGCCGATAATTCGAATTGCCAAACCAGGACCTGGAAATGGATGGCGATCAATAATTTCTGGAGCAAGCCCAAGTTCTTTGCCGATCAATCGCACTTCATCTTTGAAAAGCTCACGAAGTGGTTCGACCAGCTTCATGTTCATTTTTTCAGGTAGACCGCCAACATTGTGATGGGATTTAATTGTGACCGATTGGCCACGAATCGAAACACTCTCAATCACGTCTGGGTATAATGTACCTTGAGCAAGCCATTCACTTTTAATATTAAGTTTTTCAAGAGCCTTAGCAAAAACTTCGATAAAGACTCTGCCTATGGCTTTGCGTTTAGTCTCAGGATCGCTCACGCCTTCAAGGGCTTTCAAAAAGGACTTCTCTGCATTTACGCCAACGACGTTTAAACCAATCGCTCGATATTTGGCGAGAACCTCTTGGTATTCATCTTTACGTAATAAGCCATTATTGACGAACACGCAGTGGACCCGTTCTGTTCCGATCGCTCTAGATAAAAGAGCTGCAACGACACTTGAATCGACTCCACCACTTAAGCCACACAAAACATGATCGGTAGGTCCGACTTGATTTTGAATTCTTTCAATCAAGTGTGCCGCAATATGAGGTGGATCCCAATTAGGTTGAGCTCTGCAAAAATCAAAACAAAAAGCTTTTATCAATTCAAGCCCAAATTCAGTGTGTGAAACTTCGGGGTGAAATTGTACTGCCCAAATACGTTCGTTTTGAATCGCAGCGGGATGTCCGCTTTCAGAATTCGCAATAATTTTAAAACCTGGCGGAGGCACTCGAACAATATCGCCGTGACTCATCCAAACTTTTTGCTCGTCCGGAATATTATGACTCACTGATTGGCTCCACCTGATGGTGTTGAAGCCATACTCGCGTTTAGAACTAGGCTCTACAACGCCACCCATGTCTTGAGCAATTAACTGCATGCCGTAACAAATTCCAAAAAGAGGTGCGAGTTCAGATAACTCTCGAACACTTCGTTTAGGTGAACCTTCTTCACTCACAGAACTGGGGCCACCACTCAGAATAATTCCGCGCGGGGCAAGGGCCTTAATTTTTTCAATGGGAGTATTGTAAGGTAAGATTTCAGAATAAACCCGAAGTTCACGAAGTCTTCGTGCGATCAGTTGAGTAAACTGAGATCCAAAATCGAGAACGACGAACCCACCTTGCATTAAGATTCCAATCGGTAGTTAGGGGCTTCTTTAGTGATACTCACGTCATGAACGTGAGACTCTCTTAAACCTTGTGGACTGATTCTAACAAAGTCTGCCTTTTCTTGAAGTTCAGCAATATTCATCGCGCCCAAGTAGCCCATGCCAGATTTGAGGCCACCAATAAGCTGATGTAAGATTGCACTTGCGGAACCCTTGTAAGGAACCTTTCCTTCAATGCCTTCAGGTACTAACTTATCGAAATCTGAAACTTCGGCCTGACCGTAACGATCACGTGATCCTAAAGTCATGGCTCCCATACTTCCCATTCCACGATAAGTCTTGTAAGTACGGCCTTGGTATAAAATCGTTTCACCAGGTGATTCATCGGCACCTGCTAAAAGATTTCCGATCATGACCGCGTTTGCTCCAAGTGCGAGTGCTTTGGTAATGTCTCCCGAGTATTTAATTCCGCCATCGGCAATAATGCTTTTCCCTAATTTTTTTGCGATGCCCGCGCACTCTTGAATCGCACTAATCTGTGGCATTCCCACACCTGCGACGATTCGAGTTGTACAAATGCTGCCCGGCCCAATTCCTACCTTAATGACTTCCGCACCAGCTTTGATAAGAGCTTCGGTCGCATCACGCGTCACTACGTTACCAGCACAGATAATTGTATCCTTGTGCGCTTTGGCCGCCCACTCAATCATTTTTAAAACATTTTTAGAGTGTCCATGAGCGGTGTCGATAACTAGAACGTCGACTCCCGCAGCAATGAGAGCTTCAGCCCGTTCATAAGAACTTGGATCCACGCCTGTCGCTGCTCCGACAAAAAGCCTGCCATGTTCATCTTTTGTCGAAATTGGAAAAGCCTGAGACTTCTCAATATCTTTAATAGTGATGAGACCCTTAAGGCGGCCTTTTTCATCAACAACTGGAAGTTTCTCGATTCGATGTTTCTGAAGAATTTTTTTTGCTTGCTCTAAAGTTGTTCCAACTTTTGTTGTCACCAAATTTTCTTTAGTCATCAGTTGTGAAACTTTTTGGCTGATATTAGTTTCAAATCGTAAATCGCGATTAGTTAAAATTCCGACGAGAACGTGATTAACCACAACAGGCAACCCACTGATCGAATATTTTTTCATGAGGGCGAGAGCATCACTCACCTTTTGGTCTGGCTCAAGAGTTACGGGGTCTAAGATCATTCCGCTTTCGTATTTTTTTACTTTCTCAACTTCAAGAGCTTGATTCTCAATGGTCAGATTCTTATGAATCACGCCTAGTCCGCCTTGCTGGGCCATCACGCGAGCAATTTTATTCTCGGTAACGGTGTCCATTGCAGAACTTAAAATCGGAGTGTTGAGATACTTATCTCGAGCAAAAAAACTTTTTGCCGAAACTTCTGTTGGAACAATCTCGGAATACTGCGGGATCAGCAAGATATCATCGAAGGTCAGTGCATATTTCATTTCTTCGAAATTTTTTGCCATATTAGCTCCCCAATTCAAATTTCATATTGCTCGGTGGTCTTTTTGATGGATCTTCATACCAAGATTTGTACATTATATAATTATTTGCGGACTTCGTTAAAAACTCGAGCTCTTCTTTTTTAAGAGGTCGAACAACTTTTGCAGGTCTTCCCATGATCAACATGCCGGATTCAAATTTCGAATTTTCAGTAACGAGAGATCCAGCGCCGACAATGCATCGGTCAGGGATATGTGCATTATCCATAATAGTTGAGCCCATCCCGATGAGACAAAGATCATCAACACGGCACCCATGCAAAATCACGCTGTGACCAATTGTTACTTGATTGCCAATAGTTGCAAAAGCCTTATTGAAAGTTCCGTGAAGAACTGAGTTGTCTTGAATGTTCGTATCAACGCCAATGCGTATCGGACCAACATCGCCTCGTACAGTCACGTTGAACCAAATAGAAGAATTTTTTCCGATTTCGACGTTACCTATGATGTCCGCGCTAGATGCGATAAAAACGCCAGATTCGAGTTTCGGTGTGAAGCCTAGGCATGAGGTAATCATGCGGCAATTACATCACATAAGCCTGTTTCTTGGAACCAATTTCAGGTTGTAAACTCATGCTTTGTTCAAGCGCGATGAGAGCAACATCGAGATCGCGGCATCGCATTATAAATTCGCGCGTGCTAAAAAATCGAGCCTTCTGGGCAGAGCATAGAGGGATTGCTTCATCAGCTCGAACACGAAGGTCTTTAAGAGCTGGATGACCTGAAATTTCAAGGCGAACGAACTGGTGATGCCCCTGGAGTTCAGTAAACTCGCAGCGCTCTATTTTGATTTTGGCTGTTTCTAGCAGCTTAAGACTGAGTCCATGGAAATTTGTATTTTTTGAAATATCTAAAGCAGCAATGCTCGCATCAATTTGACTGAGCCAAACAGGCAAATTGAGATTCTCAGATTGATCGCGAAAGATCAAAACCGGTCTGGTCTGAAGAGCACCCATCGAAATAGCGTAAGGAAAGAGCTCAATCCATTCGGAAGATTCTGTTGCGCTTGGTTTTGCAGGGCGCGCTTTAAGCTTTGGTTTTACCAATTTGTGAACCTTTGGAGTCTCAATTCTTGGTCTGATTTTTCTGCCAACGGGTTTAATCAATTCAGCGCTCCAACGACGAGTTCGCCTCTTAAAACAGTTGGAAAAGCCTTTTTGACCTTCACACGCTGAACAGAACCAATATAGCTTTCGGGATTCACTTCCGGAGCCAAAATGTAAGTGAGTTTATTTTGAGTGCTTCTTCCGACAAGGTATTTTTCATCAGGCTTATGCTCTTCAACTAAAACATCAAGCTCTAGGTCTTGATAGGCCTCGGCAAGTTCAAACGCGATGACTCTTTGACGATCAAGCAATTCGTTTAAACGTCGAAACTTAGTGGGCTCATCAAGTTGTCCGCCAAATTTCGCGGCTTTTGTAAATGGTCTTGGGGAGTAAGCAAAAGCATAAATATTTTCAAATCTCACTTCTTCAATGAGCTTCATGGTGTCTTGAAATTGCGCTTCGGTCTCTCCCGGAAAGCCAACAATTAAATCAGTCGAGAGAGCGACTCCGGGAATTCCGTCTCGAATCATTCGGACTTTTTCGAGGTATTCTTCCCGAGAATAATTGCGGTTCATGAGTGCCAAAATTTCAGTATTGCCAGATTGTGCCGGCAGATGAAGGTAATCGCAAATTTTTGAGCGATATTTTTGAGAAAGATTAATGAGGTCCTGATTGAAATCTTTTGGATGAGGAGAAGTATAGCGAATACGTAAAATATCGGTATCTTCGCAAATAGTTTTTAAAAGTTCTTCGAAGTTTGCACCACAATCCGATTTGTATGAATTGACGTTTTGCCCAAGCAAAGTCACTTCTTTTACCCCACGTGCTGTGAGCTTTTGAATATCGCCAAGCAATTCTTTAAGCGAGCGTGACTTCTCACGTCCTCTCGTGAAAGGAACAACACAAAAAGTACAAAAATTATCGCAACCCTTACCGATATTTACAAAACTTGCGACACCTGGATTGCGGATCAAAGTTTCAATTTGGTAAGGCTCGTTATGCTTAAACTGTGCAGAAACAATTTTGCGATTTTCACTGTTCACCTGTGAAACCAGTTCAGGCAATTGATCAACAGCATCTGTTCCAAATACGAAATCAACAAGTGGTGCATCTTTTAAAAGTTTGTCTTTTTCTTGTTGGGCGACACAGCCGCCGACTCCAATTTTAAGTCTTGGATTTTTTTTCTTAAGTTCACGGTAAGTTCCCACTTCAGAACGTACTTTGTGAACGGGTTTTTCACGAACCGAACACGAATTAATCAGTATGAGCTCGGCATCTTTGGGGTCTTTGACTTCAACATAATTGCTCATTTCGAGCAAAGTAAGCATACGTTCTGAGTCGTTCACGTTCATTTGGCAGCCATAGGTCGAAATGAAGACGCCTTTTGGATCTTGATGGGGCTTTAAAAGCAATCCAGAGGCCTCAGTCGATGCAACTGAGGGACTTTTTGAAAGCTTTATAGGTTCTAAAGTACTCATTTGAAAATCCCATTTCTTAATTGTCTGTTGGCCAGTCTGCAGGTTATAAATGCTCTCTTAGAACCTGTCAAAACGAGTCTTAAATATAATTTGATGAGTCTGCAAAAAAGGTAAAATATGAGCCCAAGAAATCAGTCAAAAGCGCCCTGGACAAGCTTACCTGAAGAATTTGCATTTAAAGTGCTCAGTGCACTTGAAAAAGACTTCGCACCTCAGTCCAAAAATGGCGAATTTATCGTTGAAGGCAAGATTTTTGATAACGAAATCCTCATTCGCATCGGCTATCTTGAAGGCGGTCGCATCCGTCAGGTGAATTTTGAAGCCTCATTTGATTACGACGGGGAAAAAACAGATATTATTGAAAATTTTTACATTTGCATCGATGCCCTAGGCGTTTGGATGCATGAATATTTCGAAAAAGTTGAAAAAGATGAGGACATCGATTTGCCTCTTGTCTGGCGTGGATCTGATTTCAAAAACAACACCGTCTTTTTGCAATTTAGCACTGTCAATTCTCGTCTTGAACAAGAAGCAGATCGTTTGCTTGGCCTAGCGAAAGATCAACTTTTTCATGAAGAGCCAGTTGGTGAAGATGCATTTGAACACGCGATCATTGACCCTGATTTATCCGTAGATCCTAGCGAAACCTCGCACTGATCTCGACTAAACTGCTCGCCTCTTAAAAAGATTCAAACCACAAATTAAAAATGAATCGGATGTCCGTCGACTCGAAATTGAAACGTAAAATAAGGCGGAACACAAACGCCGCTATCTTCTTGACCCGGAACTAAACTTTCGGTGCAAACATAATCGTCACGGCATGGATTTTCACGGCTACATGCACGCATGCCTTGAGGCTTTGTATATTTATGAAGGCAATCAAGAAAAGTCATTTTAGGATCAAATAGACAGTCATTAAAGCCTTCGCCAGCAGGGAGAGTTCCGCAGCCTGCATCAGGATGAATTTGCATCAGATGGGGATCACAAGATCTGAGTTGGATTGAACCACCTGGAAAACCACCTGATTTTTGATCAGGCTTGGCACTCTGAGGATCAAAGAGAAATTCGGATCCTGCTGGTCTCGGTAGTGACTCTCTCTTTGTGTAGAGGTCAGCATACCAATTTGCACCTGTGAGAGTGACGTCTCCCGTTTCGGTCGGATCCCCCATCGCGTTTCCTTTTTTGGACACACAAACACCCATGCCAGGAGCTTGACTGGAATGATGGAGTTCAAGACATTTGGTTTCACCTGAACAAGTCCATCTCTTAAAACTAGGGTCTTCGCCATTGTAACAATGGGCTCCCCAACCATTTAAAGCCCCATGGCCTTCACTTGAATTTCCAACTGCGTGTTCTTGCGGGCGAGAGGCAAATCCAGAAGAATAGTCTGGAACTTTACCATCAGCTAAATCATCTAAAATGATTCGGCGACGTTCGAGATCTCCAAAGAAATGTCCTGATCCGGGAACCACAATCCCGTTACCCGGGTAAAGGGGTTCCATGTTGCCATCTTCTTTCCAACGATAAGGATCTTGGCCAACAAAGTGAAATCCACCGATGGCGCGAGTTTGATGGCAGCCGATACATCCGATATCAGCAATTCTGCGTTTGAATCCTTCGACTGAACGAATGTTCAACATCTTAGAAGAGCCTTTTAATTCTTTTGCAATGTCGCTATCCGAAATCGTTCCAGTTAAAACGTGATTTACGGCTCGAGATAAGCCACCTGGAGCAATCGAATAAGCCCTCATAGCCAAAAATTCAGTTGGAATTTGAATGACTCCGCGATCGAGCTCACTTAAGTGCTCCTCTTTCAATTTAGGATCAAATAACCAATCAAAAAAAGCTTTTGATTTTGTTCGATCAACTTGATTGTCGAGTGGAGATTCGGAAAACGTTTCAGCCGAGTGATTGTACTTAAATACTTTTAAGAGATAAACGGCATTTCCGCCAAAATCTTTGCGATTCCCTGCAGCTTTGCGAGAAAGCTGCATATTCACTTCAAGTTGTTTAATCAAATTACGGTCGCGTAATTGCGGTGCCAGAGGGCCTTGGGCACCCATGATTGCGTCCACCGCATTTGAGACAAACATACCTTCAACGTTAAAGCTTTTCCATCTGCGAGCGATTTCTTGACAGGTGATTTGAGAACCAGGAAGTTTTGCATTTAAGACCAAATTAATCGTAATCGGCAGCCGAGATTTTACAATTTTATTTTTATCGCCATTCACTGCAACGTTGTAGGCAAGGCGATAGATCAGACGAGTTTCTCCGCAGGTATCTGCATCCATAAAGCCTTTATCCAGGCGGCTCACAACTCCGATGAGAGAAAATCTGGCGCGATCGTCTGTTAGGAAGTTTGCATCAAACATGCGATTGTGAAAAGAGAGACCGACGCCACTTGTATCGCCAGGTTTTGACATGTCTTTGTAAGATTGAAGTTCTTTCCCTAACGTCTTTAAAATTACTTGCATGAGCGGAAGTTGCGAGAGTTTTTGATTTGAAATATTTGGCGGACTTTGATGGGTTGGATCCATATAGTAGCCAAGACCTATTCCCTCACCGTTAGCGCGCTCAGAAAGAGTTTCAAGAATACGAGGCTGAGTGATCGCCAGACCATCTTCAAGACGCGCATTTAATCGGCCCCAAGCCGACCCAGAAGACACCAAAGTTGCGAGTAGAGCAAAAAACGTAAAATGAAGTCCATTCCAGCCGATCTTTGTCACGTGAATCTCCTGTAAAATGCATTAGATATGTTGAAGAGAGCGGATTGCACTTATCGCGCCAGAGAAGGTCGAGATGGACTTTACATTGTCTCGTGGATACTCGTAAAATTAGGTTTAGGAGTCATTGTGCAATTCAAATATTTGATCTTATCTTTGTCTCTTTTTTGTTCTTCCAGGACTTTGGCACAAGCTCCTGATGACCCTTCTCTATATGATTTGAGAGACGTTGTTTTACGTTTGAATATCGCTCGTAATAAAGCCTGTATTCCGGTCTATGCTGATGCTGATCAAACAAAAGTCATTCAGTGTTTAAAAAGAAATGCTGCGATTTCAACGCTGATCTCTCGTGAAATTGATCAAACTCCAGGGACAACTGATCCTAAAGCAATTGAAGCCCTCGTGAATCAAATTTCTTCTGATGAAAATTCGGTACAAAAGATTACAGTTGAAGCCGGTTACAATTCCAAAGGTCGAGCGATTAAAGATCCAGTTCACGGGTACATCAATTTAAGGGCTGCAAGTAGAAAAGGCGCGATTCAAGAATACATTGGTGAGGATGTCGGAAGTTATGCTGAGACGAATTTGGTTCGAGACCTTTTTGGTCCTCCAATTCCGCACAATTCAATTGGTGCTTGCCCAGGAGCCCTGACTGAGTCAGTTTCATCGATGAAAAAAGCTCTCTGTGGCAGCATTTTTAAATGCTATTCGAATGACCCTAAGGTTCAAAAGATGATCGCATATGCGCGCGCTCACGTGACACCAAGACCTAGAGGTAAAAGGAAACCGAAACCTATGTGCTTTCGCGCGGTCAAGACTGCGATGGTTAAATCGGATATGACCGATGACTATATTCGTGGTGGAGATCCAAAGAATTCCGACACTGAACTTTCAAAACAGGGTTATAAAAATTTATTGGATGATCCTGATATGAAAGATCTTATTAAATCACCTAATGATGGTTTCGCAGGAGCTCTTTTTGTCTATGATTCAATTCCTCACGACCGAAAAGTTTGGACAAAAGACGATAAAGGAAAATCCCAACTGGTGCCAGATCCTGGCCATATTGAAATCAAAAGCCTTGATTCTGGCCAAGGTGGCTTCGTAAGTGATTACTACAGCATTAATGCTCGTACTGGCGATCAATTGAGTGTCGATGATAAAAGAACTCATCGAAAACTGATTGGTGTTTATTATAAGGCTGACATTGAAAAGGCCTGTGAAGCCAAGGCTGCGGCCGAATTAAGTTCAGCTGCCGCCTCAACAACGGACAAACAATAACTAAAACTCGTCGTCGTCTCGAGTGGTGCCGCCTTCGCTCGACATCCCACGAACTTCTTCGATGTAAGACTGTGCTTCATCCTCAAGATCATTTTCACCTGATGTATCATCAAGTTCGAGCTCCTGAATGGCATTTAAGAAATCTTTTTCGCTGCGCAAGTCTTTGCGAAGCATTTCGAGATATTTATCAGGGTATCTTGCCGTTAATTCTTCAACGTAACGTTCAAGTTTTCCTTCTGTAAGAATCTTTTTACGAACTTGAATTTTCTTCCAGAAAAGTAAGTAGTGGTATCTGCAATAAGCATCTACACTTGAAATTTGATCACAATCTTTTACGCGGCAATATCTGCGACCTTCAGCATCTGTGAGAATAATTTCTTCATCACTATATTCGCGTTTATTCTCAACTGGAGCTTCATCAATCACTTCTTCTTCAGCTTGTTTTTTGGCTTTTTTAG
>JAYUEB010000539.1:0-3856 GCA_043739525.1 Bdellovibrionales bacterium | reverse complement strand
ATTTATTTTTTAAAGACCAAAAATTAATTTCTGTCTTACTTTTGAACGCAACAGCCAACCCAGCTCCAAACTCAAAGTTCCGCCGACAACTGAGCCCGCAAGCCAAAGTAGCGAAGGCAAAAAGAGCATCCCGCTGCCAGCACAAAGAAATACGCCCATTGAAAGACCACTTATCAGAGAGAGTTGCAAAAGACGATGTCGTCTGATGACTTTAATTTCCTCTGGCTTCATTACTAGGCTGAACATGAAAGCACTTAAGCCAAGATATAGCGCCCCACAAAGAGCCATACAGTAAGTGTGGCCGACAGCAGACATAAAAACATTCATGGCATCAAAAATCTGAAAGCTTTGAAAGCCAAACTGAGAACAAACAGACAAAGAGAAAATGCTTACAACGGCATGAAGGCCAAGCATTTTTAGAAAGACCTTTTGCGGTGCCGGATTTAGCTCCTGATGAATTTGCATCAGAATTTTTTTGCTAATTTCAGTCGAAGGACTTACTTCGCTTGATGAAAGAAATTCATCAAACTCTTCCGCTATTTTTCTATCTTGTATTTTCATAACCTAATCTCCTGTCTTTCCTGAAAACAGACGAAGTTTTTTGATTCCTCGGCTTATAATCTGCCGTACATTTGACGGAGACGTTTCGAGTCTCAGTGCGATTTCGTCAAAGGGAAGACCTTCTGCATATCTAAGCTCGATGGCTGTTTGTTGTTGCGCAGGTAAAGATTTGAGATCTATGGTGTCCACTCGTTCCCCTCGGAGATCAGCGGCTCTTTCAATTGCTTCATCGTTGCTGTCCTCACGTCGTCGTTGATTTTTACGAACATGATCGACTAGAACACTTTTGCAAACGGTAAAAAGCCACGGTGAAAATGGGAATGTCGGGTCATAGCGGCTCCTTGCTTGATGAAGCTTTAAAAAGGTGGCTTGAAAAACATCGTCTGCTTGGCCTCGATCTCTAAGTCGATTCATCAGAAAGCCGTAAACCCGAGGCGAATGACGACGGTAAAGAATGGCAAAGGCATCCTCATCACCGTTTTGATAGGCCGCCATCAACTCGTCATCATTTGAGCTCTCGCTAAAAACCATCCAATGCCTCTAAAGGTAATACGCCGAAGATGGTCAGTTTGTGACATTGCCAGAAAAATGTCAAAAAATGAGGCGACATCAGTCTCTTAGAGATTCTTTGATCGGCACGCCATTGTAATAAGGCCTTCATTATGAAAGCGTTTCTTGGCGCTCCTCCTAAAATCAGCCTAAGTAGTCTTGAGTCATCCCTTGCTTTTAAAACTCGAATTGCAATTTTTCAAAATCTCCTTTGTAAGTTTTTTGTGAAACAATCGTTTGCTTACTTCATCTGCCCTTTCCTCCCTTTGCAGGACCCGCGCCAGGGCCTCCGGCTTTTTCCTGTCACGTCTCCTGCCGCTACCAGTCCTTTAGGTCCTTCACGCGTAACGGTCGGGACAGACTCGTGCACTCACTCAACTTCTCTCTTCGGCGCCTTGCCCTTTGTGAAAGGCCCACTCGATAGAGAGTGAAGCCAAAAACAAAACAACTTTCAAAGGAGAAAGTCACGAAAAATCAAGATCAACAAACACAAGCTCAAAAGACACAAAACGTCCGAGGCTTCATTGCAAATCCTCAAGTTTTCTTAAATGAAGACAAAGGAACCATCACTCATCGTCTAGGCGACGATTTGAGAATCGAAATGCCAATCAATCTCTATAAGAAGATTTTGGGACTTCCCTTTGAGAAAAAACAAATAACTGATTCGCGAGAGGTACAAACCCCTCGACGCAACACCTTTGGGTTAGTGGCTCGTCCCGCAATCTATCTTAGTAAAGACGGTAACTACCTTATCCATCGCGTTCTTGGGATTCACGTCTCAAAGCACATTAATTATTACAAACAAATCTTGGGAGCTGAGTACACTTCAAAAGTTAAGACCGCATAAGCGGTTTGAAGAGCCTGGAGGCATTCGCCTCCAGGTTTAAATGCCACAATGGACAAACTTGCTTCGCAATTTTGATTTCATTTTTGAATCGCACTTTTCACGTCTTGCAAATTCAATTTCTCTTTCACTGAGTCCCGCCAGCCGAGTACGGCTGTCATGCCTCATGATCGGCCTAAAGGCCTAAGCGAGAAATCGAGCAATCCGCGCCAAGCACTCATAATTTTTCCCCCGCCAAGCAAGCTTGGTGCGTCCCTGGCGGGGAAAAATGTTTTTTTAAACCATAGGAGAAAAAGTATGAAACAACAAACCAGTCCTCGAATTTACGTCGCATGTCTAGCCGCCTACAATACAGGACAACTGCATGGCGAATGGATCAATGCTGACCGAGAAGCACACGAAATTCTGGCCGACATCAAATCTATGTTGGAAAGATCACCGCAATACCGCGCCGAAGAGTGGGCCGTCCACGACTACGAAGGCTTCAACTCTATTTCTCTAAGTGAGTGGCCTGATATAGAACGCTTTTCAACTCTTGCAAAACTGATTGTCACACATGGCGAACCGTTTTCAATCTGGTACGAAAATCAAGACGGAAGCAACTTTGATGTTTCTGAGCTTGAAGAAATGTTTTTAGAACAGTGGCAAGGCTCGTTTGAATCTGAAACTGATTTCGCCTATAAATTGCTCGAAGAAACAGGGCAACTGAGTGAACTTCCAACCTGGGCACAAAACTACTTTGATTATGAAAGCTACACTAGGGACCTTCATTTAGGTGGAGATTTTTCTTTCACACGGCACAATTGTCTGACCTACGTTTATCGTAATTGTTAGATCGAGACTCTCTATTTTTCCTTCGACAGAAGGACTCAAGGCGGACCGCATTTTCGTGCAGTCCGCCTTTTCTTTTATGCAGCATTCGCAGTTTGCGACTGCTCTACTAGAAACCCAGAAAACTCCTTTGTTAGCATAAAGCCCGTGAACTCATCGCGAGTAATTGGTCCGCGCATTTCTATATACCTCTGTCGCAGTTGTTCTTTGCGGTCTTCGTTCGACAAGGATTGATCTTGCAGCTTTTTAATGTGTTCGTCAGACACAAGATCAAGCGCAAGACTTAGCAAATGATCGACCTTAATCTTGCGACCGGCTTTCTTCTTGTTTGCCGAAAGCAAAAGCCTTTCTGCTTTCTTTTGGACATCAGAATTGATGCGAATTGATTTCGGTTTTTGATTCGATTTTAAATTTGTTTTTGTGCTTTTAGATTCCATTATTTTCTCCGTTTATTTTTTAATGTTATTTGTTAGGCTGAGTTTCTTGCGATACTTCATTTTTTTGATCGGCTAAACTTTGGCTCAGTGGTCGCCGCAACATCTGGGACATAACTGCTCGAATGGCCGCAAGCTGTTCGTCATCCATAAGACCGATCATTGTTATGCAATCGTCTTTGAAACTGAGAACGGTATTATTGCCGGTGATTTTATTGAACTGCTCCATCGTGTACCCATAGGCCCGCACAAACTGCTCCACTCGAAAACCTTGAACGGCGCGCTTGCCGTTTTCAAAGTGACTGATCGTTGTGTGAGTTACTCCCACAATGGACGCCGCCTGACGTGTCGTCAGACCTGCATTTTCGCGCAAACGCTTTAATACGTTTGCGACACTTTCATTTTTACTTTTGATAACTGGCTGCATGTTTCTTGTCTCCTTTGGTTGATGCTTTCCAGACATCGAACTTGGAAACTACGAAACACTGTTGTTTTAAGAATTTAGCTGGAGATTTCCAGCTTTCCAATTTCCTGACTATTTTTATTTTCCCGTAGCACAAAAGTAGCACGGAAATAGCATAAATCAGGAATTTTGGAGCATTCTCGCGTGATGGTGGACGAAATCGAACTAAAAATC
>JAYUEB010000538.1:0-11647 GCA_043739525.1 Bdellovibrionales bacterium | reverse complement strand
CTGTTGTGTGCCCTGCCTGTGGCGCGAGTCCTGAGTGTCCAAATTGTGCTGTCAGCCTGACTCTTCACGGAAAAAATCATTTACTCTGCCATTACTGCGACTATCGCGAAGAGCTCGGCAAAGTTTGTAAAGAATGTCCCGACGGAGAACCTCGCGCACTCGGCATCGGAACTGAATTGATTGAGCAAGATATTCAAAAATTATTTCCAAGTTCTCGTGTCTTACGAATGGATCGCGACGAAATCAACACGCGAGAAGAGCTTGAAGAGGCCATTTCATCGATTGAGTTTGGCGACGTCGACTTTGTCGTCGGCACTCAGATGATTGCAAAGGGCCTTGATTTTCCGAGACTCACGACCGTTGCGATTGTGATGGCAGACGTTGCATTTAATCTCCCTGATTTTCGGGCGAGCGAACGCAGCTTTCAACTTTTGACTCAAGTGAGCGGCAGATCTGGCAGACACTTGTCTGAAGGCGCTGGCATAGTTTTAGTTCAAACCTATAATCCTGATCACCCAAGTATTCAGTTCGCAAGCCAGCACGATTTTTTAAGTTTCAGTACACATGAACTCGAATTTCGAAAGGCCTTGGCCTATCCTCCCTTCGGAAAACTCGCAATTCTTCGAATCCAAGGTTTGGACCTTGAAGCGACTCAGACAGAATGCGAACGTATCAAACGCCTCGCATTCAAATTGAAAGATTCGAGTCAGTCCTATTCCGATATCGAGATTCTTGGGCCAGCGCCTGCTCCTCTCCAAAAAATTCGAAATAAATATCGTTTTCAGATGCTCATTAAAGGACTCGACTCTCAAAAACTTTCAGGTTTTTGTCGTCAGTTCATGAATTCTTACAAGCCAAGTACGACTCGACTTTCAGTTGGTCTAGATATCGACGCCATTCATTTGCTCTAGTTTAAAATTCAGTGGCATAATGAGAGCTATCCCGGAGAATGACGTTGATTTGCCCAAATTGCGGAGAAGAAGTTGAAAGCCTCAGGCCCGTCGATGCCGGCCTAAAACTTCGCATTCAAACTGACGGAGCTCTCAACAATATTCCGCTCGAAATTTGCGTAAACTGCGTAAAAAAGCTTTCAAAATCTCTCTCACAAGGGGCGATTCTTCGCAAAAATGCTCAAGCGAAAGAACAGAACAGGCTCATGCTTTGGCGCTCACGGGTGAATCTCGTCAAACAAGCTAAGACCTATATGAACAAAAAGAATTTTTCGGATGCAGCTGTCACCTACGAAAAATATTTGCGTATATTAGAAATTGTCTATGATAAAAAATCCGGAGAGTTGATTCCGGATCTTTTTAATAACGAAGCGCGAAGATCTGAGATGACCGTCATTGCATCGGTATACTGGGATCTCATGCGTATTTACGATACGAGCCCAAAGCACATCGAGAGACTTGATCGAGCCGCCGATAAATTAGCAGCCTTTGCTCGATTCACTCCTATTTTTACAAGTATTTTAAGACGTGCCGAATCCGAAGTAAGAAACGCAAATAATCCAAAATCATTTAAAAGATTTCTCTCAAGAGCTCAAACCTTGCGAAGTCGCTGCTTCATCGCAACTTCGGCATTTGAATACGAAAGCCCCACCGTTCAGATTCTGTGCCGATTTCGCGACGAAATTCTGCTTAAATTTTATTTCGGAAAACTTTTTATTAACTCTTACTACCTCATTGCTCCAAGCCTTGCGCATCGCCTCGATCAGTTCTCGTTTTTTAAACCCTTGATTCGAGTCATTCTTTCGATTGTAGGCGCCCTGATTAGCCCTTTTCTGGCCACTGACAGCCAGTTGAATAGGCACAAAGAACTTATTTGACGGAGTGCCAGATATTAGAGATCGTATGGGTCTATGGCACAAAAATTATCAGCTCACGAATTCGATACTATCATTGTTGGCGGCGGACTTTCGGGTCTTCTGTTTGCGTCTCAACTTTCTGCCTCTCAGAAAAAAATCGCTCTCATCGATATGGGTGAGGACCTTGGCGGACGCTCAAAACCTTTTGCAACGCCATATGGAGAGATCGAATACGAACTTAAATTTTTACCAAATACTCCTGCTGCTGTTGAAGCCATTGCATGGATTGAAAATTGTTTGGGTGAAAGCATTGGTGCTCAACTTTGCGAATTGGCTCCTCAGACTTTTGACTCTGGAAAATTGAAAACATTTATCGGCTTTGGTGATAACGCGGCTAAGTCTTGTGATGAAGTCAATTACTTCGCAGCGGCTAGCTATTTTATTTTTGAAAAGACACCAAAAGAATGGGTCAAAATTTTAAAGGCTAAAATTGCTGATCAAAAAAATCTTCAAATTTTTAATAAGTCTGAAGTGACTTCTTTGGTGACTCAAGAGCATCATGTGACAGGCTTGGTTTTGAACGCAAACCAAACTTTAACAGCCAAAGAGTTTATCTGGGCTGCCGCTGTCCAATCTCTTGCAGGAATGCTCACCGAAGAAAATTTTCCTCTCAGACAAAAACAGAAGCTCGCTAAGACTCCTTTCTTTGCGTCGATTCATCTTGATTTGATTTTTTCTAAAAAAGTTTGTGACCATAACGGAATTTTAATTCTCCAAGGTGCAAACGAAGAACCTCTTGTTGGTCAATTTTCTGATTTGGCTAAAGATCACCAACTCTCTCAATGGATTTGTTTACTTCCAAATCAAGAAGCTGACAGTGAAGAGCTTGTCGCTTCGATATTAAAGTATATGAAGCGTCAAATCTCTCGTGCCTACGAAGGCTTGATGGATTCGAAAGTTTACGAACGCATCACATTGAGCAACCTCACTAACGGAAAACTTTCATTTGACCGCGATGACTCTCGGTTCGGTAAACTTGAAAATCTCTGGGTCAGCCAGTCGGCACTCAGTTCGAGTGGCAACTTGCTTGGGTGTCTTGAAGAGGCTCAAAAGCTTGCTGGTAACTTCTTTAAATCTCAGCCTCAGGCTGAAGTCGCTCCTGTCGAACTAAACGAAGCTTCGCTTTAACCAGTAGGAAACTCTTTTTTATAGATTCCGCTCAAAAAAATCTGCGATCGTTGTGAAAACGTGGGTTTGATTTTCTTTCCCACCAATCCCGTGTTTGGCTCCTGGATAAGTTATCGACTCAAAAATTTTGTCAGCCTTCTGTAATTGTTTGAACAATAAGGTTGTGTTGGTGAACAGCACATTGTCGTCGGCCATTCCATGCATCACTAACATTTTTGATTTCAAAGCTGGGACGATCTCTAAATCGTTTGCGCGCTTATAGGCGGCAGCTTCTTCTTTTGGTTTACCCATATATCTTTCGGTGTAATGAGTGTCGTAAAGTGCGAAGTCCAATACAGGCGCTACGGCTACGTTGGCTTTTAAGAGATCAGGTTTTTTAAGAGCAAGGCTAACAGAGAGATAGCCGCCATAACTCCAGCCAAAAAATCCAACTCTTTTTGGATCGACAAAGCCTAAAGAAACGAGATGCTCAACTCCTGCGGCTTGATCCTCGACTTCAACGGTTCCGAAAGCGCGGTATAAATTGTCTTCGAATTTTTTACCACGTCTTGCAGATCCGCGATTGTCAAAAGAGGCAACTACAAAACCTTTAGAGACCATATATTCAGAGAATAGCTCCCATTTGCCGCCCCAAACTTTTGAAACCATTTGGACATGGGGACCACCGTAACCAATAACGATCATCGGATACTTTTTGTGTGAATCAAAATTCTTTGGTTTATACACACGGTAGTAGATTGTGTCTGATGACGGCCCCTTAAAAGTACCAAACTCAGGAGTAACAAGACTATCGCGATAAGCAAATAGCGGATGACCCTCTTTCACTTCATTTCTTGATAAGGCTGCAACTAAATCTCCGTTTGAGCGATGCAAATAAACTTGCGGTGGAACAACAGATGAAGAAAATTTACGAATGTAAAATGTCCCATCATGGCTCATATCAATGTCGTTGAAGCCTTCTTCTTTTGTGAGCTGTTCAGGCTCTCCGGTATTTTCGAGTGAAACGCGATAGAGATGTTTTTCAATTGGATTTTTTTTACCAGAGGTAAAATAAACCCAGCCACCGACTTCGTCGACACCAATCAGGGAATCGATTGGCCACTCACCTTGAGTGAGTGGCTTTATCAGTTCACCGTTCACATTGTAGAGGTAGAGATGCTTGAAGCCACTTCGCTCTGAGCTCCAAATCATTCTTGGCGTTTTGCTGAGCCATCTCCAGTTAGAAGTGAGATTCACCCAATGAGTATCGGTTTCAGTTAAGAACTTTTTGGTTTTGCGAGTTGAAGGATCATATAAAAAAGTGTCGAGAGTTTTCTGATCGCGACTCTGAACCTGGTAAAAAAGTTGTCCTTGTGGTGTCCAGCCTGCATCGGCCAAATAAATATCTGTATTTTTACCAAGCGAAACCCATTGAATAGCTGGGTGACCTTTTTTTACATCATCGACTTTAACAACTGCCAATTTAACGATCGCATTTGCCGAACCTGCTTCAGGATATCTCTGTTTTCGAACAACTACTGAGTCGGCTTGGATGTCGTAGCGCTCGATTTCTTTTACCGGAGACTCATCAACATGAGTGAATGCAAGAAATTTTTCATCCTCTGACCACCAATAGCCGGTGAAACGATCCATTTCTTCTTGAGCAACGAACTCGGCAATACCGTTTGAGATTGTCCCTTTTCCGTCATGAGTGACGGCAAATTCCTTGTGAGTTGCATCTTCAAGAATCATCAGATCCTGTCCGCGAATAAACGAGACGAAATGGTCTTTTGGAGAAAACTTCACATCGGTTTCAGCCGCGTGTTTGTGTGTCAGAGGCGCAAGCTTTCCGTCTAAAGTATAAAGATAGAGGTCACCGCCCGCCGGGAACACAATTTTCTTAGCATCATTTGACCAAAAATATTCGACGATACCTTTACTGCTAATTCGCATACGTTCTCGCCTTGCTTTTTCAGCTTCTGAAAGTTCCCCGAACTTAAGAGTGTTCGAGTCCACCAAGACATGCACATCTCCCGTCTTAAGATCGTATTCGCAGAGATCAAGAACTTCGTAGTTGTCGGCTTTCGGTCGCAAGAATGAAAGTCTTTCGCCCTTAGGAGAAAATCGGAGCGCGGTAGGCGCCGACCCATTGAGGTCCGGACTCGAAAACAAACGATCGATTGTGAGAGTTGATGCGCCAGCATTTTGGAAAACAAAAATAGATAAAAGAATTAATTTTTTCATATGCCAATGACTAGCATACAGCCAACTAATTGGCTAAGAGATCTTTCCAAACTTGGGGCTCTGTTACGAAACCTTCATGCCCGCTGTTTGGAAAATCCAGATAGTGGATACGCGTAATTTCAGATTTCTCATCTTTAAAAAGTTCAGTAGGCTCAAAACTATCCTGAGAACCCGAATAAAGATAAATTGGAATATCCTCATGCACACTGAGTGCGCTGTTAATCAGATCAAGATTCATCGACTCACTTTTTATAGCGGCTGCTCGGCTTTTCATGTCACCAAGGAGCTCATCAAAGTTCATAGCCTGTACAAAGCGACAGGTATTCAACGGCCACTTTTCCGAATTTTCGCCTTTTTCTTTAAATGTTTTTAAAATTAAATTACAATTGCCTGGATCCAAGGGATCAAAAATGCCGGAATTCATTTCGAGTTTTCCGATATACATTCGGGCAAGTAGTGCCGCTCGCTGTTCTGGATTCTCCGAAGTATTCTCTCGAGTTGAACCGTACATCGACAAAATATATTTATCTGCAAGATTTGCAAGAACATCGGTATCAAGTTTTCCATCCTCTTTCAGAAGAAGCGCGAGACTTGTCGTTATGATCCCTGTTTGTTTTCCATTAAAAAGATTGGCAAGGATTCCGTCCCATATTCCTTCTCCGCAAATTTTAAATTTGTTTCGTAAAAAACACATGTCTGGCTTCAGCTGACTGCGAATTTGGGCCGCCTTTTTTAGTTCAAGCGGATGCTGAGCAAAATATTTTTTTGAAATGCGTCTTTGGCCAAGCATTCTAAAATAGTAATCACCCATTTCATTTTTCGGAATTGCAAATCCATGAATATGCGCAGATATAATACCTTCAGGCTCCATCATCAGATAGCGATGCACGATGAGGCCACCATAACTTTGGCCAAAAACTTTCCACTTTGAGTTTTTGCCAAAGAGATGTTGTCTCAACGCCTCTGCATCTCGAACAATTGAGCGAGAACCATAGTGACTCAATTTTTGAGCTTCTTTATCTGATTCAATGACCGGATAATGGCTTGAGCAGCCCGTTCCCCGTTGATCCATCAAAACAAACGGCACCTGAGATTTTGGCAAAACAGCATTCCAAGCCTGAAGCAATTCGTGACCGCTAAAGCCGGGGCCGCCGTTAAAAAACACAATCGGAGTTTTAGTTTTATCCGCAACTTTAAAATAATAATAAAACACGTGAAGTTGCGGACTTGATTTTGGTTTCTCCCAATTTTCGGGAACATCTAAAAATCCATGTTCATACGAAGGCGGAAGTGCCTGAATAAACTTCTCACACTCAGCAGTTAAACCAGAAGGCCCAGTCTTTTTATCTGCTTGTGGCGCAATTTGCGGCGAAGAGGCGCAACCAATAATTGAAACGAAAGAGAATAACTGGATCCAAAATTGTTTGTTCATATGAATGAGATAGCCTGAAATCTTAAGCTTGTGAACAAAAGAAAAAGGGGGCCTCCCGACCCCTTCGCGAAATTTCATTTACTTGTTGAAAGATGAGTTGAGTGGTCGACTTGCTCAGTTGTTTCTAATGAGTCTTGCTCAGGAAAATCCGATTTTGCCTCTTCATAGGCACGTTTGTGTATTGGTCTAATGGCGATCGAAGTCGGATTTCGTGGCGCCGAATATCCTCCTTGGGTTCCGCTGCCAACTGTCGTTGAAGTTGGAGTTTGCAATGTTGGCGCCCGACAATTTGGTGCAAAAGGATTTCTCAAACAAAACGAAGTATCCGTGCCGATCGTACCAGCAACACCAACGGATCCGAGCTGGGTTGGGACGATCGGCACATTGTCTGGTAGAGAGTTTCTGATAGGCGCATAGCCAGATATTCCGCCGATTGACTGTCCGTTCGGTGCGCCTCCTCCGATAGAAATAAATTGTGGTGGATTTGCAGGATAAGCCGCCTGCAGTAAGGGCATCGGATTTGCGGTCGTCAACCCCGAAGTCGTACCGACGGCATAGTTAACTCCCTATTGAGGAACCTGCTGTGCAGGAACATAAGTCGCAGTCCCATAGGCCATCGCCTGCGGCTGGGGCCCAACATAGAGTGCTTGCTTGAACTGTTGGCCAAAAGATTCGCTACATAATAATGTGAAGAGTCCCGCGGCAGAATAGATTGCAAATCGATGTGTCGAATTTAAAATCATTTTGCCCCCCCTAGTTTAGAATTTGGTTTTGCAAAACATATTCCTCCTCCGAAAGATTTTGGAGCCTTGCCGACCTATTTATTTGTTGAAGGCATCTACATGCGATGTTGACCTATGCAGATTTCGAAACTTTCAGGTCTATGGTCTCGTATTGAGACTCACTCTATTTAGGGTGGTCCTTCACTTTGAGGAAGCATAATCCTTCAGGCTCTAAGTCGAGAATAAAGATTTCTTGTTATCGAAATGTTAAAAAAAGCTTATTCTAAACAAAGTATAATAAACGTATTTTTTGGAGGATTCGATCTTGAAAAAACAAATGATTATATTTGTGTCTCTCTTTCTTTCGATGAGCTTTGCTCGTGCAACTGATTACACCCAAGCACAAGCCTATACGGGTCAGATGTGGGGCGCGGGGCCGATGGGTATACTCCATGTTGACGCCAATGGAAATATTATGAGACCTGATTCTGGCATTCCCTTTACACCAATCGATGGAACTAATTCGGGTTTTGAAAGCCAATATGTAAGACTTGTAAAAGTTCCTGGAAGTGAGAGCGAATATTATATTAACATGCCTAAAGAAGGAATGTTGGGCTCCGCTTCGATGATGGAAATCAACAAAAAAACAGGTGCAATAGAAAAAACTTCTGATTGTAGTGGTAACTACGGCCCAAGAAATCCAGATGGCGTCTATTGCATGACTATGACTCCGGATACTTGCAGTAGTTTTTTAAGAAATTTCGTGTCAAACGAAAACCCAATTATTAAAAATTCCCTTGCAGGTCTCGAAAAAGCAAAATCGGGGCTAAAGCTTACAGAATTTCAGCAAAAACTCAATGAGTGTAGCGACGCGATGAGCCGGTTCGCGACTGCAGATGCACCGTATTCCCTTGATCCAAAACATCGAAGCCTTCTTTACGACACAGCAAAACAAAGTTACCCAATTCATTCCGTAAACGAAACCAATTTTAAGCTTCAAAGCGGCATTCAAATTATGCGAGAAAAAATGAAAATATTCGATCTTTGCAAGAGCCTGCTAGAGGCGGATCAAAAACAGTCTGGCCGGGGAAATTTCTTAAGGCCAGCGGAAAAGTCGACGGTTAGATAGTTGAGCCATTTGTTTTAGGCGGAATTCGATTCCGCCTGAGTTTTTCTGGACTTCCGATTCGCTTCCCATTCATGTAATTCTAAGAAGATGAAAACAAATTTAATTCTAATTCTTATACTGGTTCATGCTTTTTTACCTCTTTCTGCCTTTGCAAAGTCGGATGTCACCCCAGACGTTTTAGCTATTTTACAAAAAGAGTATTCGGCCTGCTCCTACACGGATGAAGCAGGTAACCCACTGGCAGCGCAAATTTACAAAATACCAAGCGTAAATTGCGGTGCCGTGAGTGTTGCTGCAAAACCACCAAAAGGCATTTGTGATGACTATGTTTCCTGTGCGGCACCCGGACGACCAGACGTTTCGTTTCATGTGAGATGTTTCAGCCTGGATGGAGTTACTTGTCCCTCAGCACGAGATTGTCGAGATGCAATTGGTTTAGAGTCGTATGATGCTTCTAGCAGTAGTGGTAATCGCCTTATGCTCGATCAAAAAGGAACTAAAAATGGTACAGTTAAATAACTTGTTGAGAAGTTTTACTTTCACCCTCACTCTTCTGGCTTCGTCGTTTAGTTTTGCCTCATTCGACGGAATGATCACGGTAAAGGGAAAACTCGCAGAGTATAGTGACAATTACGTGTGGCTCTTAGTTCCGGCTGGAAAACAAAGATTGAAGGCTAAATTCAATCGAAAAGATCTGCCAGATATTAAGGGTTATAATGTAGGCGCAGCCGAGCTTAGAGTGACCGTTGCAGCCTCGGATTTCTTTTATCTCAATCCTGACTTTGCTAAGTAAAATTCTCGCCACAATGCGGGCACTTCGGCTCAAGGCCCTTATTTAGGTTTGAAAGGTCCAAAGAAAACACCAGTAATTTGTTGCACCTAGCGTTGGTGCACCGATACTGATTCGACATCCAAAACCCAAAAAAGCTCGAGACAATAAGGCCAAAAGCGAAGGCTGCCGCCTGAAAATAAGATCGGTAACCCGCAAAAATCAGGCTCAGGATCAAAAACAAGCCCACTAAGCCCCAAACGTATTTCGAGAACTGAAAGATCACAAAGCGCTTCATGTAGTTAGAGGTCTGCTCCGCCATAATTTATCTTCAAATCAAAAGCGCGTTTAGTAAAGGAATCTATTGATCGTCGGAATGGCGCATGCTACATCAGCTCCTGGGCAAATTTTATTTGTTCAAATTCACACACTTCCCGCGTTTTGGTCCTGGTCGCCAACTAGTTAAAAAGCTAGCCAAAAGACTGGGTCTTGAGCTCCCAAAAAACTCTTTTTTGAGACTCACGGAGAGGTGGAGGAAAAACCATAACCGCCAGTCTGTATTGATTGAACGATTAATAAACAGGCATATTGGCACAGAAAGAGAGAGTCTCATGGCTCAAGTTACGATGAAAGAAATGCTCGACGCCGGCGTCCACTTCGGACACCAAACTCAAAGATGGAATCCAAAAATGAAGCCTTACGTGTACACAGCACGTGGTGGAATCCATATTATCGACTTGCAAAAATCAGTTGCGAACGCAAAAAAAGCTGCAGACTTTGTTAAGTCTGTTGCTGCAAACGGCGGCCGAATGATTTTCGTAGGAACAAAAAAACAAGCTGTTGAGCCCATCCAAGAAGCGGCTAAAAAATGTGGTCAGTTCTTCGTTACAAAACGTTGGCTCGGCGGAATGCTCACAAACTTCACAACAATTAAAGAATCAATCGATCGTCTTCGCAAAATTGATCAAATGCGCGAAAAAGGCGAGCTTGATTATTTCTCTAAAAAAGAGCGCGCTGGTATCGAAAAAGATTACTTACGTTTAACTGATTACCTTGATGGTATCCGTGAAATGAAAGAGTCTCCATCAGTGATGTTCGTTGTTGATTTGAACAAAGAACACATTGCAGTTCTCGAAGCTCGTCGTTTGAATATTCCAATCGTTGCGATTGTTGATACAAACGTTGATCCAGAACTCATCGATTTCCCAATTCCAGGAAATGACGATGCGATTCGCTCGATCAAATTATTTTCTCAATTAGTTGCTGATTCTTATCTTGAAGGCGCCGAAGAGTACGAACAGAAATTACGTACTTCTTCTGACAAAAATAGCGATATGGATAAAGATGCTAAGCCACAAGCGAAAGAAGTACGTCCACGACGTGCGGCTCCTGCAGCAGCGGCTCAAGCTAAAGAAGAAACTAAAAAGCCACAAGGTCCTGCAGTTGTGAAAGCAAATAAAACTCGTAAACTTGTAGCGGCTGGTTTGGCTGAAGTTGTTGAGATCGAAAAAGAGCTCGACGAAGAAGCTTCTCAAACAACTGCAAAAGACGAATAGTTTAATAACTTTAAAAAGCGAGATTAAATTTATGGCTGTGTCAGCTACAATGGTGAAAGATTTAAGAGAAAAAACCAGCGCTGGAATGCTTGATTGCAAAAAAGCGCTTGAAGAAACCCAAGGTGATTTTGAAAAAGCCATCGATTGGCTTCGTCAAAAAGGTTTGAGCAATGCTGGTAAAAAAGCAGGCCGAATCGCTTCTGAGGGTGTTGTTGAAGCTTACATTCACGGTGAAGGCCGAATCGGCGTTCTCCTTGAAGTGAATTCTGAAACAGACTTCGTTGCTCGTAACCCTGGATTCAGAGAGTTCGTAAAAAATATTGCTCTTCATATCGCAGCAGCAAATCCAATTGCCGTTTCTCCAGAAGAAGTTCCGGCTGAAGCAGTTGAACGTGAGCGCCAAGTTTTGATGGCAAAAGCTCGCGAGCAAGGCAAAAAAGAAGAGATGCTCGGTAAAATCGTTGATGGCCAAATCAAAAAGTTTTTTGCTGAAAGTTGCTTACTAGAGCAGGCTTATGTCAAAAATCCAGATTTGACGATCGGCAATTATTTGAAAGAGACTATTGCTAAAATCGGAGAAAATATTGTGATTCGCCGATTCGTCCGCTTTGAACTTGGCGAAGGCTTAGCTAAAAAGTCAGAAGACTTTGCAGCTGAAGTTGCCGCTCAAGTGAAAAAAGGTTGATGCGCTTTGGGACAACTCAAATATAAAAGAGTTCTACTCAAATTGAGTGGAGAGGCCCTTGGCGGTGAACAGGGCTTCGGAATTAATCCCCAAGTGATTCTTGAAATTGCAAAAGGTATTGCAGCAGCTGTCGAGA
>JAYUEB010000537.1:0-3874 GCA_043739525.1 Bdellovibrionales bacterium | reverse complement strand
ATGGTGCGTGCCCGAAATGAACCAAGATTGAATCCAGCGCGGGCCGATCAACTCAACGCCTAAGTGATTCGAAATCGCGGTGAGAGTCATAAATGTCAAATAGCAAATGAGCACAATTGGGTGAAGCGGCAAAACCAAAACGATCAGTGGTAAGAACGCGGCCTGCACAAATGCCTCACCAGCGCTAAATGAGAACGAAGCCCAAGGTGATGTCTTGGTCGAAAAGTGGTGTACGCTGTGTAAACGTCGAAAGACCTGAGGGAGATGCATCCATCGGTGGGTCAGGTAAAAATAAATTTCATGGAAGAGCGACAAAAATAAAAAACTTATCGGGAGGTATGACCAGTGAAACTCTGCGAACTTAAGATAAATTCGGGTGAGGCCAAGTTGCCACTCGAGTCCAATCCCGTAGCCTGCAAATGCAAAAATGAGACAGGATAAAAGCGAGTGCCGAATCTCGAAAGGAATTTGACCAGTTCTCAATTCTTGATTATGAAGGACTTTTGCGGAGCCAATTGGTTTACGCCAGAAAAAAACATAGAATGGAAAGACCATTAAAAAATACCTGGCAACGATGAAGCCAGTCAGTACCAGAATCGCCAATGAAAAACCTCTCCCGGTCAGAAGGTCAACAGGTACGTAGGATTCAAATTTTTCGAAGTGATCTGTCTCGATCATGAGGAGAGTCTCCTGAAAATTTCACGGCGGTATCCTGCATAGGCGAGTATACCAGCGATAATGAGATAGAGCGTGAGGCCAACTTCACTTCGAATGTCGTAGGCTTCACCTTTAACGCCGGCCCAAAGCAGATTGCCGTAAAAGCGAGTGGGCAAAATGTTTGAAATTTCTTTGAGCGATTGCGGTAAGAGTTCAGGGGGCTTCCAAAGGCCTCCCAGAAAGGATAAAGGCAGATAAATTAAGTTTCCCAGAGGTAGCGACGTTTTTTCGCTGGCCCAGTACCCGAGAGCTAGTCCCATAAAGCAAAAGACCAATCCACCCGAAAATAATGCCAGAATAAAGCGGGCCCAATGTTCGAAGTTCATTTGCGCAGGAGTGAGTACCGCAGACAAAGCGACGATAGCGGCGACAGCCAAAATTGCAAACGCAATGGCGGTGATCAATCTTGCGAATAGTAAAAAAATTGATGGGACCGGCAGGGTTTTTAAAAACTGGTACCAACTACGTGATCTCTCTTGCGCGAGTCCAACACCGAATTGAAGAAATACGACTCCGAAAAACGCAAAGCCCGCGAAGGACGCCATCAGAAAGTTCGAAGCCTCGATCGACTTCGATTCGGGCACTGCAAAAATGAGATAGAACAAAGATGGAAATGCTATTGTCGAAACAATATAAGTAGGCTGTCGCAAAAGCTCCATCATCATCCACTTTGCATGAACGAATACCAACGAAACCTTCATCATTCTGCACTCCGCTCAGACCACAACTGCATGATGGCCTCTTCAAGATTCGGCAGTCCAACTTCAAAGTTTCGAGCTTGAGGATCTTTGCCGATGACTTCTTTGAGCATATCGTCGCTGTTTGTGCCGTAGGCAACATACTGAGTTCCGCTCACGCTGAGTCGGTTGGCCGACCCAATTTGCATCTTTGAAGATAAACTTTCGAACTTAACTTTTTTCATTCCCGTGAGAGTTCTCAAATCTTGAACGCGAGAATCAGCGACAATGCGCCCTTTGAAGAGAACGATCACTCGCTCGGCAAGAAGTTCAACCTCCGACATCGAGTGAGACGAAAACAGCAGGGACTTTCCGGGCGCGCACTTAAAATATTCAAGAAGTATTTCTCGAATTCTGGCCTTTGCTAAGAGATCAACATTCGCCGTTGGCTCATCTAAAAGAACAAGATCCGGAGCTCCAAGCAGACTGCAAATGATGCCAAGTTTTCTTCGCTCACCGCCGCTCAGCTCAGAAGTAAGTCTGTTGAGCAATGGGCTCATTTCCAAACGATCGATCAGGGATTCGATTTCGTAACCCGAGTCATGTGCGGCAACGGTCTCAATGATTTCTTTCACTTTAATATAAACGGGAAAATGAACTTCTTGCGGAAGTACTCGGCGCCGGTATTTGACCTCAAGGTCGATTGGATCACGACCAAAAATTTTGACACTTCCTTGCGAAGGTGTTCGTAACCCCGAAGCAAGATTCATCAACGTTGACTTACCTGCGCCGTTTGCTCCAATCAAACCGACAATCTCGCCAGCCTTTATCTGAAGATTCACGTGAGAGAGCGCTTTGGTCGTGCGGTATGAGTGACTGACGTCGTTAAAGCAAAGGTGATCCATCAGGATAGCACCATTTCTCGCGCAATCGCGATTGGCGATAAAATTTTCTGAATCAATTCACGTACCAATTGCTCTAGTCCGGCGTCGTTATGAAGTGATCGATGGACGTGTACCTCGCTAACAAGCTTATCGAGGTGTTGTAGAGTCGCTAGCAGCGTGCCCTTTTCGATAAACAAGTCAATCATCGCATCGACATCTTCTGTCGTCGTTAGTTCTCGTGGTTTTTTGAGAATGGATTTTACGCGTTCATAATCCTCTTGATGATTTCGGAGATGAAGTGCAACTAAAATGCTAACTTTTCCTTCGCGAATGTCACAACCAACGTCGTCTCGCTGCTTGTGTCCGTACAGATCGAGGACGTCATCTTGAATTTGAAAAATATTGCCTAACAATATAAAGAGTTCGGCTATGGCTTCTCGTTGCGCATTCGAATATCCCGCGAGAGTGGCCGTACCTTTGGCCAACAACGCAAACAAAGCGGAAGTCTTCTGCGAAATACAACGAAAATAACTGCCAACAATTTCTTGATTTCGCAAAAGCTCATTTAAAGTTGGTTCGAAAGATTGACCATTGACGAGCTTCGCGGAGGATACGCTCAGCTGCTGAGCGAGCTGAATCTTTATTTCGGCCGAAGCGTCGATCGAAAAAATGGGCTGTGAAGAAATCAAAATGAATAGGTCACCTAAGTTAATGGCTTGGGCCATTCCGTATTTATGCCACATTGCTGGGTGACCTCTGCGATAGAAATCGCCATCCTGAAGGTCATCGTGAATGATGGTTGCATTGTGCAACAATTCGATCGTCGCGGCCCAAGAGCAGAGATGGTTTTGATTAGCGCCGAAAATTTCTCCTAAACGAAAAACGATTTCAGACCTAATCATTTTTCCGGGATGTCCAAATGCATCCAAAGCCATTTCACGCAAAAGTCCATTCGAATTCTCGCAAATTGTTTGCCGAACGATCGAAAGGGTTTGCGTCTTCCAGTCGAGGCGGTTCTCTGCCGTGAAGTTTTTTGCTCGAACAGATTTTGCCCGATCTAATTGAATTTCTCTTGGAGAGACTGGAGCTACTTTCATAATAATGATCGAAGATCCTCTGGCAGGTGAAACTAATAAAAACGAATTCAGTTCAAATACTGGATGAACGCATTTACGAAATGCATAGCAAACTTCGGCCTGAAAAGCACAGGTTCATCTGAGACGCTTTACTAGTTTTCAGCCGAAACTAAGCTTTTAAGGGAAATGAGAGACTTAAACGCCTTCCTTCCGTATGATGACTTGCGGTATCTGCTTAATTAAGAGGCTTTAAGTTTTGGAATGAAAATTGATTGCCGAAAGGTCGAAGTAGTTAGAAATCACGCTTCGAAACTGTTTTGTGCACAAAACTCTCTATTAGAGTGGGCCGAATTCTCAAGATGAAGCTTGGTCGGAAAAACTTTTTAACGGAAAAGTCTGCCGGCGTTGGTTAACGACTTCATTTCTGAAGCCTTGTTTCTCAATAAACTGGGGCGCGCCCGTTTCGGCTTATTTGCGGGATTACGAACATACGTAACAATTGGTCGCAAGAAAAATTTGA
>JAYUEB010000536.1:0-3875 GCA_043739525.1 Bdellovibrionales bacterium | reverse complement strand
CTATGCCACGCTCTCAACTTTATTTCCAGATCGCTTTCCTAAAATTACAGATGATAAAGAAAAAGAAAATTGGATGAGAGAATTTGATCTCGATACTTTCTTCAAGTTTGTTCGCTTGTGGGCGAAATACAATGTGGCAGCTCGTAACGAAAGTGGCGTTGTCTCAATCCTAAATATGTTTTGGCCTCAATCTATTTCAACTATTACTCGTGATTCAAAAGTAGTGGATTATCCTCAGGACGATTTCGCGATTATGCGCCAAGCTCACGTCGCAGTTGTTTCGTCTCTTGATTATGCGAAGAAAAACCTGTGGCAGACTTATAATGTGAATCAGTGTAGTAAAGACTTATCTCTTGCTCCTCAGCTGACATTTCAACAAGCTTTGCAGTATTATATTGGACTTACAAAAGCTGAAAAGCAGTGCCTTGTCGATATTAACTTATATGACAATGTGGTGTCATATATTGATCGCAGTCAAAAACATCGCAATTTTATCATGGGACCAATCATAGCTGCTTCGAGTGCTTGGATGGAAGCCGTTTCAAAATATCAAGATATGCAAGAAATTTCATATTTTGCTTATCGTACACTGATACGCAATCTTTCAGCCATAATTCATAAGAAGCCCACTTACAAAAATGATGAGGGAAAGCAGGTTCCTGTTTTACCTATCACGGACGACACAAAATCATACGATGTTGTGAATACATTTATTAAAGAGCACGAACAAGGATTGAAGCACGAACAAAATTGTTCACAGTCTGATCCGAATTACTATGCTTGTATTGCAGAGACTCAAGCTAAGGATGAAAACTTTTTACCTACAACTTTTTACGGCTCAAATGAAGGAGTCGGTAAAGTTTCGATCCACAACAATGCAGACTACATCATCGAGCAAATGGCTTGCGGACCAGACGTAAAAGATACCACCGCATTTTACGACGAAGTATCCGCACAAACTTACGAGACGTACATTGGCAAATGGGGCCGACTCATCAGTGAGGGACTTGAAAAGGTATATACGAAAATTCCGATTTTAGAATACGAAACGTTTAAAGTATTTGATGATAAAATTAAAGATCCAAATTCCGCAATGGTTTACACGCCAGCGGGTTATTATCCAAGATTTGTTCCGCCAAGAATTACCACTGGTAGTGGTGAAATTTGTATGAATCCGAAAATCGGAAATAGCACCGTAAAAGAGGGTGTGTGGTCTGACGGCACAGCGGAGTACAAAGGTTTGTTGCCCTTTATCGTTACGCATATGCGACCAGACATCATGAACAATCCAAAAAATCCCAATATTTCAAACTTTCAAACTTGGTTTGACGAAAATATGCAACCGGCAATTGATTCGGGATTTGAAGTTTTCCAAGGCGTTTATAATCGCATCTTAGAGCAAGAATTTTCGCCAGCCTTATTGGGAAGCAAAATCACTGATGGCTGTACCGGTACTCCTAACTGCATGAGCATTTGGAGACTTCATAAAGTATCTCTTAAAGTTTATCAGGCAATGGAGATAGAAATACGTGTTCTCCTAGGTCTTTTGAACGAAGTTTACCAATATCCTGATTGGCTGGCAAAGCAAGGTCTCAATCCAAATGAAGAGATGGCAAAAGCTCGTGCGGGTGACGACACTAGTAAAATATCTACAAGCTCAATCTTAAGAGATATCTTAAAAGACAGGGCGAATCCAGAGCAGCTCGACACTCGTCTGATGATCTTTTTGAGTGAAGCAATGGATTCAAGCCTTCCTAAATCTGCAGAGGAGCAAGCAAATGTTCCTGAGCCTTTGCTTAAATCTAACCAGAAACTTGCGGCTGACGCGAATCAACTCATGACACTTGAAATCGGCTTCTTACGTAGCTTTCACGCTAAAGATACGGATATGAGCGCTGACAAAAATGGGCTTGCTAGTTTCAATGTTGAGCAGTCTGAACGCTACCTAGAAGCGATGGAGAAGTTTTTTACAGATACAAGAGCTAGTGAAATTAATGATTTACAGGCCAAAATTGCTGGCCTCGTTTTTAGAGCTTTGGAAGGTCTTTTGCAAGAACGTAATACATACGGAAAATTGCTCGTGGTATCTGAGCTGAAGGAACAGCAGATCGATAAGCCAGAGCCAATGCGTAGAAAGGGACAAGAAACCGTGATTCAGGCTTTTACTGCTAAGAAGCCCGATCAACAGAAAGAGGAGACAACTCCTCAAGAAGGTCAGCCGGTAGCGGCGCCTGTAACTGATAAAAAGTAATGTAATTTGAGTTTGAATGGAAAGAAATGAATTAAAAATTTAACAAAAATCAAAATATTGATTTTAAATTTACACAAGGAGAGAAAATGAGAAAGTTTATGATCGTACAACTAGGATTGATTTTGGCACTTGCAAGTTCAAATGCATTTGCGGCTGCTGAAGCTCCAAAACCTGAAGGCAAAGCAAGAGTAGAAGATGGCGTTGCTGGTGACCATAGGGAGGATGCAGCAACTGCTGAAGCACATCGCGCTGGTACTGCGGCTTCTGCTCGCGCAGCAAAGGCTGTTAAGAGTGCAAATCGTCAATCTGAAGATTCTGTAAAAACAGATTCTAGCCACCTTCCACCAAAAGGTCACCCAGATAGAACTCCTGAGATGATAGCTGAATCAACTAACATCCAGATCTTGAGACTTGCTTCTCAAGGCAAATTAGGTTCTTACAGCAAAACTTGTGCTGATATCTTGAATAACAGAAATGATGGTCGCACTGAGATCGAAAGACTTAAGGCCGTTTCTGATGCAACAGGAAAAAGCGTTGCTGATTTAACATTGAAGTGCGAAGAGTAATTTTTTACTTTAAGCAAATTCTTAAAAACCGCGGTCCAAAAGACTGCGGTTTTTTTTATTGAGCAGGCAGGTTTGTAGGATCAGTTTGTGGCGCAGGCCCAGGAGCCGGAACCGGCGGTGGTGGTACCGCGCGCTTATCGTCAACAACATCTGATGGAACCTGTTGAGCTTGATTCGCTTTTCCAAGATTTTTGTCGTTTTCGGCGTCGTTTTGAAGATGAGTTTGGTAATCACTCAAAATGACCAGAGCGTCGGCGGTTCCTCCGGCAAAGCCCTTGGTCCTTCTGTAAGGTCCTAGCCATTCTTTAAAAGACTTAATGAATCCGACTTGCTCGCGCTGAGCTTGAGCTAGAGCGTGTTCAGCATCAACACCGTCTTTGTCATTTGCAATACGTCGCTCCTCGATATCCTTAATTGCTTTTGCCTTGGCGTCTTTATCTGCAATTTTTTCGGCCGCCTTCATTTTCTTTAAAAGCTCTGCGTCGATGGCTTTTACGTCTTCGATTGTTTTCTTGGCCGCTTTGATTGCGCCATCTGAGGTCTTCATTGCTGTACGAAAGCTATTGTACTTTGAAGAGAACTCTTTAGGGAGCATTCTTGCTTTTTGAAGAGCCCACATTGTACCGTCAACAGATTTAAGTGAAACATAGGCAACAGCCTTGGGCGCATATTTAAATGGTATCGTGAATGGTAAAGTTACGACTGTCCCAATTGCAGAAGGAACTTTTTTAACTACGCCGATTGCCCTATCGGTTCGAGTTCTATTTTTTCGGGCGGCATCAGCGTCGTTTGCGATTTGTTTGGCTCTATCGACGGTATTGTCTGTTGTACCTGAAGCAGAGTTTGGTGTTGTTGGCTGAGGAGGCTTAGCTGCAACAGGATCTGGCGCAACAGGTGCCTGAGGCGTCTCGGTAGCAGTATTTGGGGCTTTCATTTTGTTGATAGCATCTTTTTGTGCCGCGATTTTTTTATCGAGATCTTCGATTTGATTTTGGACTTCGTGAAAGTCAGCAGAGTGGGCATCATCCGGATTGGCTCCAGAGGCTTGACCTTCCTTT
>JAYUEB010000535.1:0-11663 GCA_043739525.1 Bdellovibrionales bacterium | reverse complement strand
CAAAAGATTTTGGTCGTTTGCTATTCACTCGAACGGTTTTGCCATCACGAGAAGCTTCGCTTCCCATTGATTGTAAAAGAGAAATTGTCGACTCGACGTCTTTCAATTCAGGAACATTGTGAAATATGTGTTCGCCTTCAGCTAGAATAGTTGCAAACAAAAGTTTGAGGGCGGAGTTCTTCGCTCCGCTGACTTTGACTTTTCCTTGAAGTTTTCGTCCGCCGCGAATGAGAATGCGATCCATGCCTTAGCTCTTTTCTGCAAAAATAAACCTATCAAATCCTGCTAAATCTTTTGCGGACCTGATTAAAGCAAATTGACCGCTTTGAGCAAAGATCTTTTTTGCTTTTTCGGCTTGTGTTGAGCCGATTTCGAAACCAACAAATCCACCGGGGCGCAATACTCCCGCTGCGACTTGAGCCCATTCTGAAATCTCTTTAAAGCCATCGTCATCTGCGAAGAGAGCTTCGTGGGGTTCAAAAGTTTTCACACTCGCCTGAATCGTTCGGTCGTCCCTCGCAATATAAGGTGGGTTTGCTACGACGACATCGAATTTTCTGCCTTCAAAATTGTAATCTTGCGCGCGACTCTGCACAAATTCGGTAGACATGAGTCCAAGACGAGAAGCGTTTTCGCGTCCGATTTCAACAGCGACTTCAGATGCGTCAACTCCAAGTAAAGAGCCTGATAGTTCTTTGAGAATACTCAGTCCAATGCAGCCACTGCCCGAGCCTAAATCAAGAAGATTAACTTCTGACAAATTATTTTTCTTAACCCAAGAAAGCACTTCTTCAACAATGCCTTCGGTTTCAGGACGAGGAACTAAAACGCCTTTTTTAACTTTGAAGCTTTCGTTATAAAAATCTTTTTTCTCTAAAATGTAGGCCACTGGTTCAAGCTGCGCGCGACGTCTCACAAAGTCGCGACACTGTTGAACTTCAGTCTCTGTCAGTGGGTATTCAAATTTAATATAGAGTTCAATGCGCTTAAGCTTTAAAACTTCGGCAATCAAAAGTTCGGCATCAAGCCTAGCAGACTCGATTTTCTTTTCTTTAAAAAACTCTGTCGTCTTTTGGAGAATTTCACCTAACAACATTAAGTATCTTTTTGTTGTTTAAGTTGCTCAGCCTGAAAGTGCGCAATTAAAGGATCAATAATATTTTCAAGTTCGCCACCCATCACTTGATCAAGCTGATGTATTGTCAGTCCAATGCGATGGTCGGTAATACGCGATTGTGGAAAATTATAGGTTCTGATGCGCTCAGAACGATCACCCGTTCCGATTTGTGAAAGTCTCGCATCCGAGGCCGATTTCTGAGCCTTCTCTTGTTCAGCAGAGAGCAAGCGAGCATACAAAATTTTAAGAGCTTGTGATTTATTTTTAATCTGCGACTTTTCATTCTGACATTGCACCACAGTGCCTGTCGGAATGTGAGTGATTCGCACCGCTGAATCCGTCGTATTGACCGACTGACCACCGGCACCTTGGCTTCTAAAAACGTCGATCCGCAAATCATTTGGATTGATCTGAACATCGATGTCATCTGCTTCAGGCAGCACAGCAACGGTTATGGTTGACGTATGAATACGGCCTTGGGTTTCAGTCTTTGGAACTCGTTGCACGCGGTGAACGCCACTTTCGTACTTCAGGCGACTAAACACGCGATCACCAGTGATCGCGGCACAAACTTCTTTGTAGCCACCGGCATTTCCGTCACTGGTCGAGAGCAGTTCGTACTTCCAACCCATCGTATTTGCGTAGTGGCAGTAAGCTCTGAAAAGTTGATCAGCAAAAAGCGAAGCTTCGTCTCCGCCGGCACCGGCGCGAATTTCAAGTACGATATTTTTTTCGTCATTTGGATCTTTAGGCAAAAGCGTCAGCTTCAGAGCTTCTTCAAGCTCTGTGCTTTCGCGTTCAAGTCTTGGCATTTCTTCTTTAGCGAGTTGACGAAAGTCTTCGTCCTTCTCTTTTTCAAGAATGTAACGATTATCCTTGATCTCTTCTTGGATTTTTCGGTACTTGCGATAGATCGGCACGACCTTCTCGAGATCCGCGACCTCTTTCATGAGGCCGCGATAGCGCTTCTGGTCTTGTGTGACAGTGGGATCTTGTAATTGAAGTTGAATCTGCTCATAGCGCGACTCAACTTCATCGAGTTTTTTAAACATGAGGACGCACTCGCCAGATTGGCTAAAAAATTATTTAGTTTTTGCAGCAGGAACAGCAGCGTATTTTTTACGGAATCGATCAATACGACCTTCTGTATCCATCAATTTTTGCTTTCCTGTGTAATAAGGATGGCAATTTGAGCAAATATCAACGCGCACTTCTTTTTGAGTCGAACCCGTTTTAAAAGTATTGCCACATACACAAGTCACAACTGATTCTGTGTAATAAGTAGGGTGAATTTTTTCTTTCATGGCTCTTCTCCAGTTCAATAATGTCTAAGCTTGCTATTAAGCGTGGCAAGCTATCACGTAATTCTTAATAAAGTCGAGGATGATTTTAACGTAGCCGCGTTATTTTTAAACGACACCTAGCGTTTTGGTACCTTGCTTTGTTCACAAAGTTATCCACAGCCTTTTAAGAAAATGTAACTTTTTGAGGCTTTGTCAAGCCTCCTAGGCAATCAAAAAATTTCTTATTATAATCAGCTATTTATCTAGCCGCTCATATTATTGAGGAAGTCGGTATTGCTCTTAGTTGAACTCAACTTACCAAGCAAAAACTCCATACTATCCACAACATTCATAGGCGCGAGCACCTTGCGAAGGATCCAAAGGCGATTTAAATCGGCCTTTTCGACTAACAGATCCTCTTTTCGAGTCCCTGATTTGTTGATGTCCATACAAGGAAAAATTCGCTTTTCCATGAGCTTACGATCAAGGTGAATTTCCGAATTACCTGTACCTTTAAATTCTTCGAAAATAACTTCGTCCATTCTTGAACCCGTGTCAATCAATGCTGTTGCAATAATCGTAAGACTTCCGCCTTCTTCGATATTTCTTGCAGCACCAAAAAATCTTTTTGGTTTATGAAGGGCATTTGAATCCACACCACCCGATAAAATTTTACCAGAAGGAGGAACAACCGTATTGTAAGCACGAGCTAAACGCGTAATTGAATCGAGTAAAATCACAACGTCATGCTTGTGTTCGACAAGTCGTTTTGCTTTCTCAATTACCATTTCTGCAACTTGTACGTGACGAGTTGGTGGCTCATCAAATGTTGAGCTGATCACTTCACCTTTTACGTTACGGAGCATGTCCGTTACCTCTTCAGGTCGTTCATCGATGAGCAAAACAATCAAAATCACTTCAGGATGATTTGCCGAAATTGCATTAGCAATATTTTGCAAGAGAACTGTTTTACCAGTTCTCGGCGGAGCAACGATCAGAGCGCGTTGGCCTTTACCTAGCGGCGCCATCATGTCTACGACACGAGTGGTGTAATCATTGGGAGCATGTTCGAGTTTCAATCTTTTTTCAGGATAAAGAGGCGTCAGGTTGTCGAAAAGAATTTTATCTTTCGCCTTCTCTGGAGCTTCACGATTGAGGGTTTCAACTTTCAAGAGAGCAAAGTATCTTTCGCCATCTTTTGGAGGTCGTACTGTCCCGCTGACGGTATCACCCGTGCGCAGACCAAATCTTCGAATTTGAGAAGGACTTACATAAATATCATCCGGTCCTGGAAGATAATTGTAATCAGGTGATCTTAAAAATCCGTATCCGTCAGGAAGAATTTCGAGAACACCGTTACCAAAAATATCGCCAAGACGAGCGGCACGTTTGAGAATCTCAAACACCATATCTTGACGGCGCATACCGGCCGCATTTTCAATTTTTAGTTTGATTGCAAGAGCAGTAAGCTCTTCGATTTTTTTAGACTTTAAGTTTTTAGAGTTCAGATCTGCGCGTTCAGCATCAGTTAAATTGATGTCTGCGAGATCAAGTTCCGTTAGTGGTGGTTGTTCTGGAGTATCATCTTGCATTCCACCTGGGCCGGCACCGTCGCCACGAGTTTGATTGTCACGGTAATAACTTCCGCTGCTACCGCCATTTTGTGCGTTACGATCTCTTCCGCCGCCACGAGGTTGGCTGTCTCGCCCGCCGCCGCGATATTTATCGCCGCCGCCACCACCACCACCGTTGCGGTCTCTTCCGCCGCTACCGCCGCCCGATCTTTGATTATTTCTACTAAAGTTTCGGCGTGGTCTATCTTGTGATTTTGATTCGTTTGCTGCCTGGTCGGAACCGCCGCCGCCATCTGATTCGTTTTGATTTTCAGCTTTGGGATTTGCTACGGCTTGGCCTGACTCTTGTGAATCGCTGTTTTCGCTCATTCATGTCTCCAGAAATTTTGTGTCATTTTGCTTTTTAATAGGTAATTTTTATTTTAAAGATTGGTTATTTTGATTTAATTTTTAAGGTGCTTTTTCGAGCTGATATAAGAAGATTTTCAGGTCCTAAAAAAGTTCTCTTAATTTTTCGGTATATCTTAATATACACGGATTAGAAATTTTTTGGGAGTTAATATCTCGAAAAAGCTAATTTCTAAGAAAGCCAAGCCTTTGTCAACAGCGATTTCAGCGCTTTGTAGCCTTTTCTGTCATTAAATTCGACATTTTTCGTGAATTTCATTTCACAATTCTCAATTTGAGACTCGTGAATTTTTAAATCTTCTAAATTGTGAATATGCACTTAACCATTTGGGTCTAGGTGCCGATAAATATTCACGTGGAGGTTTTTTTATGAGTTCTATCGAAGTTCCGTCCCCTCGCATTCCGCTTAAGTTAGAAGTCGAATATCGACGAAGTTATTCTCGAAACGCCGACAAAGCTGAACTCAAAAACATCAGTCTCACAGGTGCCTTCTTAGAAACTGACCCGCAAGAGCTCAAAGAGAATGACAAAGTTGCCATCGAATTTAAAGTCGGTGGAAGAGCGCGCAAGATCGTTGCGTCTATTATTTGGATCAAACCAAATGGCTGTGGTATCAAGTTTTTACCTAACAGCAATCGCGATGTCCAAATTGTCGATGACCTTATGTATTTCGTGGAATCAAAACGCGAAAACCGCCGCTCTGTTATGGACAACATTTTCAAAAAAGTGGCGTAAGCCATTTTTCTCTAATTTGAATGTAATTGAAAACGAGATCCTTTAGAGATCTCGTTTTTTTTGCTTAAACCCTTGTGAAATTGAGTCACACTTGGATCGGCAAAGATCAAGCGTTCACTCCAGCCTTCGATAAAGAGTCCCTTGGGATCACGCGCGCGGCTTAAAGCAACATAGGCCTGGCCTGGCTCCCATACTTTTCTCAAGTCAACAAGCATGCGATCAAGTGAGGTCCCTTGCGCCTTATGAATCGTCATTGCCCATGCAAGACTCACCGGAAAATTAGTGGCCGTTACAACGGGTATTCCCTCTGCATCTAACATAGTAAAGTCAGCCATTTCAATTTCGACATGATAACCCGTTAACAAATTAATTCTAAGAGCCTTTGGAGAAATGGATTCAATGCGACCCAGGCTGCCATTGACCCAGCGGCCTTCGTGATCATTTTGTCTCAGCATCACGAGAGCATCTTTTTTGAGGTGAAGCTCGTCTCCAATCGGAGAATGTTTGCGAAAGGATTCGATATCTTTTTCTTTGCCTGTGTAGACCGTTTTAAACGAGTGAGTCGGACCTTCAATTTGATTGAGCTTCGAAAGATTATAATTTTCAACGTCACCGCGATGAGAAAAAAGCCGAGTTAAGTCTCCCTCAGGATTCGGCACGACTCGCGAATCTAAAAACTCTCTCACTTGATCTGTCACAATCCCCTCACGAACAGAGTTTAAAACTTCTAAAAATTCTCGGTCTTGTGTGCGCATGACTTTGGTCAACTGAACAGACTGAAAATCACTCTGTTCCCAAACTTCATCTAAAAAAGCCCATTCTTTTTCTTTCGCATGTGGATTGACTGGTGGAAGCTGTGCAAAGTCCCCGACAACAACGACTCGTAATCCACCCCAGGGAGTTGAGTTTCCCCGAATCTTTCGCACAATCATTTCAGCCGCACGCAAAGTGGGACCTGAGATCATGGAGATCTCATCTATGACAACCGCGCTTGTGTCCCTGAGGCGCTTAACTACACGTTTGTTCTTAAGCACACGATCAACGGTTGCGGTGACTCCGCCTTCCATAATTCCAAGACCAAAAAAACTGTGAAAGGTCCGGCCACCAACTAAAATTGCGGCAGCACCTGTGCTTGCGAGCGTTGGAATATCTTGATTGCGCAGATAATGGCGCATTAAAAAACTTTTTCCGCTGCCGGCGGCACCCGTAAGAAAAACATTGCTGTCCCCTTGAAGGATTTCGATTGCGGCTTGTTGGTCTTCATTGAGTTGAGCAGGCATTTCGCGACAATATCTGGGCTCAAAGCTTAATTCAATCATCGAAAAGTCTAACGCCGTAGTGCCATCGACGCCGGAAATAAAAAAGGCCCGCGATTTGCGAGCCTTCGATAAATCAAAATGAAATTGAGCTTATACTTGAGTTTGCTGAGAGAGGTCGATGCGTTTAGCACGTTGTCTTCTGATTACAACGAAAGCTGCTGCTGCCGCTACGATCAGCAAACCACCTGCAAGCATCATCATGGTTTGATCTGGATCTGCACTTGCATCCAAGCTCTGCGCTGGAGACGCCGGCTTTTTAGTTGCCATCGGAGGAGCTGAAGCTTGAGCCGCTGGTTGCTCCATTGGTGGTGGAGGTGGTGGCGGTGCCGCTGCTTCCACTGGTGGTGGAGGTGGCGGAGCTTGTTGTGCTACTGGCGGAGGTGGCGGAGCGACTGTCCCAGCACCTGCGGCATTTGGATCTTGTTGTTGGCCATTCATCGCATCAGGAGGCAGACCGCCACCATTTGCTGCAACTGGAGCTGGCTGAGCATCGTTCATTGTTGGCCAGTATCTCAATTCAACACCCTCAGGTGCTTTTCCCATTTTGTTTTCAAGAGCTGCGTTTGTAGCGTAGATCTCTTTCCAGCTGTCTTTATGTCCCAAAAGCTTTTTAGAAACTTTACGGATATCATCACCTGGTTGAGTCATATAAGTCTGAGGCGCAACACCCATCTCTTCGTAGAATACGAGCATTTTGGTATTGTCTTGAGGATCTTTTGGAGACGTATAATAAATTTTATCCCCAACACGTGGTGCATGATTTTTCGTGCTTGGATTCCAAGCTTTCAAATCCTTAACGCGGTCCGAAGTTCCATAAATTTTTTCGCTGATACCTTTAGCTGTATCTTTGTCGCGTGCTAAGTAAACGCGATTCAAAAGAGCGCCCTTTTTCTCAAATGGCTCAGTTTTAATTTTCTCGTAAGGCAAAACAACAGGCGCTGCCGCTGTATCAACTGGTGGAGCCGAAGAATCCGCTGGAGCTCCGCCTATACCTGAATCGATTGGTGGTGCTGCACTTGCGTCTTGTGGAGTTGCTGTTACATCTGGTGGTGGTACTGCACCTGGATCTGTTGGAGGAGCTGCTGCGCCCGCACCGCTATCCGCAAAAAGTTTATCGTCAGTTGGAGCAAGACCTTCTTTTTGTGATTTAGCAACATCTGCTGGAAATTCATTTTCTGGATCGCCAAGATCAAGAGAACCCGCGCCGTCAGTTTGAGCTGCTGCTGCATTTTTCGATGCATCGACATTTCCATCTAGAGGCATATCATCGAGGCCTGCACTTGCCTGCGCATCTCCCGCTGGAGTTGAACCGTCCGCCGCTGGTGGAGTTGAACCATCTGCTGCGGGGGCTCCGTCGACTGGAGTTCCATCCACCGCTGCATCTTTGTTAAAATCTCCTCCGTTTTCCAGAGGCATATTTTCGTCGGAAGACGCTGCGCTTTGTGCGTTGTCCTTGTTTCCATCGCTTGATGTGCAGCTCGATAACGAAACTGCTACCAAGAAACCTAAACTGATGACGAGAAGTTTTTTCATAGACGTGAGTCCTTCCACATTTTTAAGCGATAGCTCCATAAGCTATTCAATCATGCTAACGGCAAAAACGAAAAAGGAATGTAGCCCTCGAGAGAAAAGAACTACTTTAGTCTTAAAAATTTGGACCTTATGCTTAGGGTAACTAGACTAAGAGACAGGTTCTCCTAGGGAGCCTGGGGGAGTTGCGGGCAATTATCGCGAAACAGATTTGTATTGAGCTCCAATTTTCACTTTATGCTTCGCAAACCAGTTAATTGGCATCTCGAGAGCATATTGCGCGGGTTTTTTACTCGGATAAATTTTTGGGCTCATTTCCATTGGAGAACTCGGCTGCATAGACTGGATGTCGATCAGGGTTTTATGTTTATCAAAGTACCCAATGTCGAGCGGGATGAGTGTATTTTTCATCCAAAAGTTGAGCTCACGTTCATCGTCAAAAATAAAAATCATTCCTGTATTTTCAGCAAGACTGGTTCGATTCATGAGGCCGTGTTCTCGCTTTTCGTTGGTATCGGCGACCTCGACGACCAGTGTATTTCCTGACAATAAAATTTTCGCTTTTTTGAATTCAATTGGGTCTTGTGCAAGAGCTTGATAGAAAAAACAAAGGCTTATGAGAAAAAAGAGCCAAGCTTGTTTACGCATTTTACCCTATTCCTTAAAAATCTATTTGTTCACCGGACCTAGTTTCGATTTCAAAAGCTCGTTCACCAATTCGGGATTGGCCTGGCCTTTTGAAAGCTTCATCACTTGACCGACAAAAAATCCAAAAAGTTTATCTTTGCCCGACCGGTACTGCTCGACTTGACCCGCATTCGCCGCAATAATTTCGTCAATCATCTTTTCAATCGAAGAATTGTCAGAAATTTGGACAAGACCTTTTTCCTTGATGATCGTCGCTGGGTCTTTTTGTGAACTCCACATCTCAAGAAAAACTGTTTTCGCTATTTTTCCAGAAATCGTACCTTTATCAATTTCAAGAATGAGTTCACCCAAATGTTTTGCGCTAATCGGAGATGTTGTCACATTTTTTTGCGCATTGTTGAGCTCGCGCATGAGTTCAGTCATTACCCAATTGCTTGCGGCCTTCGGATTTTTACTCACTTTCGCAGCTTCTTCGAAATAATTTGCGATTGCTTTTTCAGAGGTCATTTCAACTGCATCATAAGTCGGAAGCTTGTATTGCTCGACAAATCGGATTGCACGCGCAACCGGTAGTTCTGGTAAAGAGCCTTTTACTTTCTCGACATGATCCTCCGCAGTTTTCAACGGCAAAAGATCTGGTTCAGGAAAATAGCGATAGTCATGAGCTTCTTCTTTTGATCGCATTGTGAATGTGCGATTTTTATCTGGATCATAGAGTCTGGTTTCTTGAACAATTTTTTCCCCTGAGATCACACAATCAATTTGTCTCTGAATCTCGTACTCAATTGCTTTTTCAATAAAACGAAACGAATTAATATTTTTGATTTCAGTTCGGGTTCCGTATTTTTCGGCACCTCTGCGACGAACGCTAACGTTACAATCACAACGAAAAGAACCTTCTTCTAGATTTCCGTCATTGACCTCAAGATATAATAAAATTTGACGAACTGTTCGTGCGTATTCTGCTGCTTCTTGCGCGGAACGCATATCAGGGGCTGAAACAATTTCAAGAAGTGGGACGCCCGCACGATTCAAATTAATGAGGGAGTGATCGCCGTTGTGAATGCTTTTTCCGGCATCTTCTTCCATGTGAGCACGATCGATCGTGACACGTTTTTTTATTCCATTTAAAAAATATTCGACAAAACCATTTTCACATAGCGGTTTGTCGTATTGAGAAATTTGATAACCCTTTGGAAGATCAGGATAAAAATATTGCTTGCGTGCAAACACAGAAGTCTCGCGAATTTTACAGTTAAGCGCAAGGCCGGTTTTAATTGAAAACTCAACCGCTTGCTCATTTAAAACCGGAAGCGCGCCCGGCATTGCCATACAAACTGGACAGGTGTTTTCATTATCGCCCAAGCCAAATTGTGTTGTGCACGAGCAAAATAATTTACTCTTCGTGAGAAGTTGCGCATGAATTTCAAGTCCGATGACTGGTTCAAATTCACTAGATGACATGTGGCTGCCTCGCACTTTTTTCTAAATGTTTTTCAAGGGTGTATGAAACATTGAAAAGACTTTGTTCGTCAAAATGTTTTGCGGTGATTTGAATTCCGATAGGTAAACCCGAAGATGAGTAACCACCTGGAACTGACATCCCCGGAAGACCGGTGAGATTCGTCGAAGTTGTAAAAATGTCGTTCATATACATTTCTAAAACAGATTTTACTCGTGAGCCAATTTTAAAAGCGGGAGATAAGGTAACCGGGCTCATCATCACGTCGCATGATTCAAAGGCCTTCAAAAATTGAGCCCGCAACATACTTCGAACCTGACAAGCTTTTTGATAATAAGCATCGTAGTAGCCACTTGAAAGAGCATAGGTCCCAAGAATAATGCGGCGTTTAACTTCTGTTCCGAAGCCTTCTCCTCGAGAAAGTGAGTAAAGCTCGTCAATTCCTTTTGCTTTGTGCGCAAGCATATCTGCGCGATGACCGAAACGAATTCCGTCGTAGCGAGCCAAATTGCTTGAGGCTTCAGATGTCGCGATCAAGTAATAAATCGGTACCGCGTATTTAACTAACGGCAAATTGACTTCGACGGTTTTAGCTCCACGTCTTTCAGCAGTCTTAATTGCCTGCTCAACAATTTTTTTTGTTTCAGGATCAATCTCGGCAGCAAAATATTCTTTTGGAAGACCAATGCGCATTCCGCTTAGATCGTCTTTTAAGTTTTTTGACCATTTTGGAGTGACTTCAGAGGTTGTCGTTGAATCGTGTTTGCAAAATCCCGCGAAGGATTCAAGCATCAATGCGCAGTCTTCTGTTGAATGTGCCATTGGGCCGGCTTGATCAAGGCTCGATGCATAGGCGATGATTCCGTAGCGACTGACTCGGCCGTAAGTAGGCTTCAAACCATAGACTCCGCAAAAGTTTGCGGGCTGACGAATTGATCCGCCCGTATCCGTGCCGATCGCTCCAGGAGATAAGTGCGCCGCAAGAGCCGCAGCAGATCCACCACTTGAGCCACCAGGTACATATTCTGGATTCCAAGGGTTTTTGACATTGCCGTAAGCTGAAGTTTCGTTGCTTGATCCCATTGCAAACTCATCAAGATTGGTTTTTCCGATGACAATCGCGCCTTGCGCTCGCATTTTTGCTACAACGCTTGAGTCATAGGGCGGAATAAAGTTCGCTAAAATTTTTGATGCTGCCGTTGTCTTGATTCCCTCTGTGCATAACAGATCTTTTACAGCAATCGGAACACCCGCAAGTAATCCCGGATCTTTTCCGCTTGCAACTAAAGCATCGATTTTTTTTGCTTCATCGACCGCGTTTTTATTGATGGTGATAAAGGCATTGAGTTGTTTATCGAGTTTTTCTATTCGACTCAAGAAATGCTTTGTGACTTCGACCGCTGAAACTTTTTTGTTTCGAATCGACGAGGCTATTTCCGAAATTTTGGCTTGCGTAAGATCCACTTCAAACTCCTTTATACAACCGGCGGAACTTTAAATAATTTGCCCGCACGGTCAGGCGCATTAGCAACGAGGCTATCAGGGCTGACTTCCTGAACAACTTCATCTTTACGTAAATGAAACGCG